>NZ_JBHTWG010000012.1:0-186822 GCF_042792555.1 Streptomyces sp. NPDC056628 | reverse complement strand
AAACGCCCGGTTACATTCCGAACCCGGAAGCTAAGCCTTACAGCGCCGATGGTACTGCAGGGGGGACCCTGTGGGAGAGTAGGACACCGCCGAACAATACTTAGAGGGCTGGACCCGAAACTTAGGTTTCGGGTCCAGCCCTTTTTTGTTGTGCGTCATCTGTCGTTCACGTGTCGAGCACACGATCCATGGCATGGGTACTGCTGCAATGCTCCGGGCCGCCGGCATAGGGGTCGGTGACGAGGTCGTCGTACCGGCCTTCGGGAACGTCGAGGTGGCCGAGGCCGTGGTCCTCGCGGGTGCGCTGCCCGTGTTCGCCGACATAGACCCGGTGACGTACTGCCTGGACGCCGCCGCCGTGGACGCGGTCCTCGGTCCGCGGACGGCCGCTGTCGTCGCCGTACACCGCTTCGGGCGGGTGGCCGATGTGCCGCGGCTGCGGGCCGTCGGGCGACGGCATGGGCTGCTGGTGCTGGAGCAGGGCGAGTCCGAGGTGCCGTACGACGAGGTCGCGCAGCGCCGTCAGCGGGCGGCCTATTTGGACGCCAAGTTGAAGGGTGTGCTGGTGCCCGACGGCGGTGACGGGCACACCTACCAGCAGTACGTGGTGCGGGTGCCCGGGAACGGGCGGCCCGACCGGGACGCGTTCGCACGGGCTCTGCGGCTCAAGGGAGTTGAGTGCCGCGTGCCGGTGAAGACGCCGGTGCATCGGCTGCCCGAGTACCGGCGGTGCGTGTCCCTGCCGGAGACCGAGCGGGCCGCCGACGAGACACTGGCGCTGCCCGTCGACGCCGCCCTCACCAAGCGGGAGTTGCAGCGCGTGGTGTCGGCCTGCAACGCGCTCGGCGGACTGCTCCAGCCCGCCTTCTGACGGAATTTGGGAGCACGGGCGCGTTCAGGGTACGATCTCTTTCGTTGCCGCGAGGGAAACCCCGCAAGGCAGCCGGCCCCTATAGCTCAGTCGGTAGAGCGTCTCCATGGTAAGGAGAAGGTCAACGGTTCGATTCCGTTTGGGGGCTCCACAGAAAAGGCCCCGCCCCTTCGGGCGGGGCCTTTTTCATGCCCTTTTTCCGTCTTCTCTCAGTCCTGGTGGACTTCCGGAACCCGCATGGCCAGGATCGCCATGTCGTCGGACGGGGCGTCGGAGGCGAAGCGTTCGACCGCGCGCATGATGCGGGCCGCGACCGCGCCGGCCGTCAGGCCCGTGCAGGTGGTCAGGACGTCGGCGAGACCGTCGTCGCCCAGCATGCGGGTGCCTTCGCGGCGTTCGGTGACACCGTCGGTCACGCACAGCAGGACGTCGCCCGGGTCGAGGGTGACCGTCTGCTCGTAGAGCTCCAGGTCCTCCATGACCCCCAGGAGAGGCTGGGGTTCGGCGGCCGGTTCGACGGTGCCGTCCTGGCGCAGGCGGAGGGGGAGCGGGTGGCCGGCGCAGACCACCTTCAGCTCCGCGCTGCCGTCCTCCTGCGGCCTCATCTCGCCGTAGAGGAGGGTCAGGAAGCGGCTGCGGGCTCCCTCGTCGAGGATGGCGGAGTTCAGGCGCTCCAGGACGGCGGGGCCGCTGAGACCCTCACGGGCGAGGAGCCGCAGGGCGTGCCGGGCGAGGCCGGTGACCGCGGCGGCGTTGGGGCCCGTGCCGCAGACGTCGCCGATGGCGAAGCCGTAGGCGCCGTCGCTGATGGGGAAGAGGTCGTAGAAGTCGCCGCCGACCTCGTTGCCCTCGCCGGCGGCGCGGTAGATGACCTCGACCTCCACGCCGTCGATCTCGGGCAGCTCCGGCGGCAGGAGGCTGCGCTGCAGGGACTGGCTGATGGCCGTGCGCTCGGAGTAGAGGCGGGCGTTGTCCAGGGCGAGGGCCGCCCGTCGGCTCAGGTCCTCGGCGAGTTCGAGGATCTCCTGGCGGAAGTGCTCGTCGGTCGGCTTGCCGAGGGTCAGCATGCCGATGACGCGGTTGCGGGCGACGAGCGGCAGGACGACGGTCTCGCCGCCCACCGCGGAGGCCGTGGCGAGCGTGGGGCCGATACCCGCGCTGACGCGGCCGACCGGCTCGCCGAGACCGAGGCTGCGCATGGAGGTGCGCAGGGCGGCCTGGTGCGCCGATTCGGCGGGAGCCGACCAGATGCGGGCGCCCGGGGTGGGTACCGGGTCCGGCGGGGAGATCTTCGACAGCAACGACTTGATGCCGTCGATGAGTTCCTCGTCCTCGTGCAGGACGTACGACAGGTACGGCTCCGAGGCCTGGTCGGCGATCGTGTAGACGGCGCACCAGGTGGCGAGGGTGGGGACCGTCATCTGGGCCATGAGCGCCAGCGTCTGGTCGCGGTCCAGGGTGCCGGCCAGCAGGTCGGACGCCTCCACGAGGAAGCTGAGGGAGCCCCGGCGCAGCCGTTCGAGTTCGCCGAGGCGGGCGGACTCGACGGCCAGGGCGATGCGGTCGGCGGCGAACTGGAGCCGCAGGGCCTCCTCGTTGGTGTACCGGCCGGGTCCCTCCGCGGCGACGCCGAGGGAGCCCGTGAGGCGGCCCTCGACCTTGAGGGGGACGGTGACGACCGAGCGCATGCCGGTGCCGCGCAGCAGGGGGACGGCGCCGGGCACCATCGTGAGGTCCTCGTGGACCGCCGGCATCCGGGCGGAGCCGTAGCGGCCGGGGCCGGCCTCGACCGGGACGCGGGCGAAGCGCTGGCGGGCGGAGGGCAGGCCGGTGGAGGCGCGGACCTCCAGTTCGGTCTCGTCGTCGGTGGCGAGCAGCAGGAAGGCCGAGTCGCCGTCGAGCATGTCGCGGGCGCGTTCCACGGTGCGCTGGAGCAGGCCGTCGAGGTCGTCCGGGGCGGGGGAGCCGATGAACACCTCGAACGGGTCGCTGCTCGAGGACTCGGAGGCGGAGTCGCCGGCCGGCACGCGCACGGGTGTCTGGAGGACGGCGCGCTCGTGGTTGCGGACCAGGAGGCAGACCGTGGAGGGCTCGCCGTCGGTGTCGCGGACGCGCAGGTGGGAGGCGTACACCGGAATGACGCGGCCGTCGGCGCCCCTTATGCCGTAGCTGCCCTCCCAACGGGAGAGCTGGAGGGCCTCGGCGATGCCGGTGCTTGTGCCGGGGGTGTGCGGCCAGGCCGCGAAGTCGGTGAGGGGCTTGCCGACGACCTGCTCCGCCGCGTAGCCGAAGAGGTCCTCGGCGTCCTCGTTCCACGAGGAGATGGCGCCGGTCCGGTCGATCTGGACCACGGCGACGCGGACGCGGCCGTCGGCGAGCGGGAGGAGGTCGAGGGGGAGCGACGGTCCGGCGGCGCGGGTGCCGACGGGGCGCTCGGGCAGGTCGAGCTGGAACCAGACCTGTTTGTGGGTGGGGGAGTAGTCGACGCCCCAGCGGCCCGCGAGCGCCGCGCAGAGCTGGAGGCCACGGCCTCCCTCGCGGTCGGGGCTGCCCATGTTGACGGGCGAGCCCTGGAGCGGGATCTCCCGTTCCGGGTAGTGGTCGGCCACTTCGATCCGTACGCCGTCCTCGCTGCGCAGGCACAGGACGTCCGCGGAGGTGCCCGCGTGGACGACGGCGTTCGTCACCAGTTCGCTGGTGAGGACCACGGCGTCGTCGACGATGTCGGCGAAGCCCCAGCCCTGCAGGGTGTCGCGGACGAAGGAGCGGGCGCTCGCGACGGACCGCCCGACGGGCTCGAAGCTGGCTGCCGCGCGCGCGGTGATCACTGAACTCCTCGTCCGGTCGTCGACATGCAGGGCTTCGCGGCCGGCCGGGTCGTGCCGCTGGTGCGGCATCTGTCCGCCCGTCGGCCCCTCCGGGGTCGGTGCCCCCGGAATCAGTCCGGTGGTCATGTCCGGCTGCCCCTCCGTTTGCCCGCTCGTGCTCCTCCTGCCACCGCCCAGGCCGGACGGACCGGCGCGGCTGGACAGCCGCATGCAAGGTTACTTACCTTCGCGGTCCCTGCGGATGCCGGTCTGCAGTGTTTCCGTCCGGGGGGTGTGCGGACGATGTGCGAAGCTGCCGAACTGTTATGGCCGGGTTCAGCCGGGGTGAAACACTGGGCAGGCTTCCGGTGAAGGTCCGGGCAGGCCGAGTGTGGGGCGCGTCCGGCGGGCAGCAGCCCGTGGTGCGGCCCCGTTCGTCCGGGCGGACCCCCGGTGGACAACGGGTACGCGCAAGCAGCAGCACCGAGCACGACAGTGATGGTCGACCCCTGCGGGAGGGACACAGTGGAGTCTGGCGCAGCGACGCGGGGCACTCAGACGCGCGCGAAAGGCGGACAGTCCCTGAAGAACGAACGCAAGAGTCGCGGCGGTACCACCGCCGTGGACACGGCGGCCCTGAACCGGCTGCTGGCGGCCTTGGTGTCGATGCGCGACGGGAACTTCCGCAAGCGGCTCACGGTGTCCGGGGACGGCGTGATGTCGGAGATCGCGGCCGTCTTCAACGAGGTGGCCGACCGGAATCTGCACCTCACGGGTGAGCTGGCGCGGGTGCGCCGGATGGTCGGCCGGGAGGGCAAGCTGACCGAGCGGCTGGAGACCGGGGCCTGTGAGGGCTCCTGGGCGGCCGCGATCGACAACTCGAACGCCCTGGTGGACGACCTGGTGCGACCGGTGTCCGAGGTCGGGCGGGTGCTGTCGGCGGTGGCCGAGGGTGATCTGTCGCCGCGGATGGAGCTGCGGACGCAGGCCCCGGACGGCACGGGGCATCCGCTGCGGGGCGAGTTCCTGAAGGTCGGCCGTACCGTCAACAACCTCGTCGACCAGTTGTCGACGTTCACCGACGAGGTCACGCGGGTGGCCAGCGAGGTGGGCACCGAGGGCAAGCTCGGTGGGCAGGCCCGGGTGCGGGGCATGTCGGGTTCCTGGAAGGACCTGACGGACTCCGTCAACACGATGGCGTACCGGCTGACCGCTCAGGTGCGGGACATCGCGCTGGTGACGACGGCGGTCGCCAAGGGCGATCTGTCGCGCAAGGTCACGGTGCACGTGGCCGGCGAGATGCTGGAGCTGAAGAACACCGTCAACACGATGGTGGACCAGCTGTCGTCGTTCTCGTCCGAGGTGACGCGCGTCGCCCGCGAGGTGGGCACCGAGGGTGAGCTGGGCGGTCAGGCGCAGGTGCCCGGTGTGGCCGGTGTGTGGAAGGACCTCACCGATTCGGTGAACCTGATGGCCGGCAACCTGACGGCCCAGGTGCGCGGTATCTCACAGGTGACGACGGCGGTCGCCAACGGTGACCTGTCGCAGAAGGTGACGGTGTCGGCACGGGGCGAGGTGGCCCAGCTCGCGGACACCATCAACCAGATGACCGAGACGCTGCGGATCTTCGCGGACGAGGTCACGCGGGTGGCCAACGAGGTCGGCGCGGAGGGCCAGCTGGGCGGTCAGGCGAATGTGCCGGGTGCGGCCGGCACCTGGAAGGACCTGACGGACTCCGTCAACACGGTGTTCCGGAATCTGACCATTCAGGTGAGGGACATCGCGGCGGTCACGACCGCGGTGGCCAGTGGTGACCTCTCGCAGAAGGTCACGGTCGACGTGGCCGGCGAGATGCTGGAGCTGAAGAACACCGTCAACGGCATGGTCGATCAGCTGTCGTCGTTCGGCAGCGAGGTGACCCGGGTCGCCCGGGAGGTCGGTGTCGAGGGTGAGCTCGGCGGCCAGGCGCAGGTGCCGGGGGCCGCGGGCACGTGGAAGGACCTCACGGACTCCGTCAACACGGCGTTCAGGAACCTCACGGGACAGGTGAGGAACATCGCGCAGGTGACGACGGCGGTGGCCAACGGCGACCTGTCGCAGAAGGTCACCGTGGACGTGTCCGGCGAGATGCTCCAGCTGAAGAACACCGTGAACACGATGGTGGACCAGCTCTCGTCGTTCGCCGACCAGGTGACGCGGATGGCCCGGGACGTGGGCACGGAGGGCCGCCTGGGCGGTCAGGCCGTCGTACCGGGGGTGTCGGGAACCTGGAAGGAGCTCACCGACTCCGTCAACTTCATGGCCGGCAACCTGACGTCCCAGGTGCGGCAGATCGCCCAGGTGACGACGGCGGTGGCGCGCGGTGACCTGTCGCAGAAGATCGACGTCGACGCGCGCGGGGAGATCCTCGAACTGAAGAACACCATCAACACGATGGTCGACCAGCTCTCCGGCTTCGCCGACCAGGTGACCCGGGTGGCCCGTGAGGTGGGCACCGAGGGCCGGCTCGGCGGCCAGGCGCAGGTGCCCGGCGTCGCCGGTGTGTGGCGGGACCTCACGGACTCCGTGAACGGCATGGCCGGCAACCTCACCGCCCAGGTGCGCAACATCGCGCAGGTCGCGACGGCGGTGGCGCGCGGTGACCTCTCGCAGAAGATCACCGTGGACGCGCGCGGGGAGATCCTGGAGCTGAAGAACACGCTGAACACGATGGTGGACCAGCTGTCGTCGTTCGCGGAGGAGGTCACCAGGGTCGCCCGTGAGGTGGGCACCGAGGGCGAGCTGGGTGGTCAGGCCGAGGTGCAGGGGGTCTCCGGTACCTGGAAGGACCTCACCCAGTCCGTGAACTTCATGGCGAACAACCTGACCATCCAGGTGCGCCAGATCGCCGAGGTCACGACGGCGGTCGCCAAGGGCGACCTGTCCAAGAAGATCACCGTCGACGCCAAGGGCGAGATCCTCGAACTGGTGACGACCGTCAACACGATGGTCGATCAGCTGTCGTCGTTCGCCGAGCAGGTGACGCGGGTGGCCCGTGAGGTGGGTACCGAGGGCATCCTGGGCGGTCAGGCGCACGTCCCGGGGGTCACGGGCATCTGGAAGGACCTCAGCGGCAATGTGAACCTGATGGCGAAGAACCTCACCATGCAGGTGCGCAACATCTCGCAGGTCGCCGCCGCCGTCGCCAACGGCGATCTGACGCGGACGGTGACGATCGAGGCGCGCGGCGAGGTCGCGCAGCTCGCGGACACGTTCAACACGATGGTGAAGACGCTGAGTTCGTTCGCCGATCAGGTCACCAAGGTGGCCCGTGAGGTGGGTACGGACGGCATCCTGGGCGGTCAGGCGCATGTGCCGGGAGTGTCCGGCACCTGGAAGGACCTCACCGAGTCCGTGAACCAGATGGCGTCGAACCTGACCGGTCAGGTCCGCAACATCGCCATGGTCACGACCGCCATCGCGAAGGGCGACCTGACGAAGAAGATCGACATCGACGCCCGGGGCGAGATCCTGGAGCTCAAGACCACGATCAACACCATGGTCGACCAGCTGTCGTCGTTCGCGGAGGAGGTCACCCGCGTCGCCCGCGAGGTGGGCACCGAGGGGCAGCTCGGCGGCCAGGCACGCGTGCGGGACGTCGACGGCACCTGGCGGGACCTCACCGAGTCCGTGAACGAGATGGCCGGGAACCTCACCCGGCAGGTGCGCGCCATCGCGCGCGTGGCGACCGCGGTGACCCGCGGCGACCTGAACCTGAAGATCGACGTCGACGCGTCCGGCGAGATCCAGGAGCTCCAGGACTACATCAACAAGATGATCGCCAACCTGCGCGACACCACGATCGCCAACAAGGAGCAGGACTGGCTCAAGGGCAACCTGGCCAGGATCTCGGCGCTGATGCAGGGCCGCCGGGACCTGGAGGACGTGGCCTCGCTGATCATGAGCGAGCTGACGCCGGTGGTGTCCGCGCAGCACGGCGCGTTCTTCCTGGCGATGCCGCTGGTGGACGGCAAGGACATCAGCGCCGAGGGCGAGGACCAGTACGAACTGCGGATGCTGGGGTCGTACGCCTACTCGATGGGGTCGATGCCGACGTCGTTCCGGCCGGGCGAGGGGCTGATCGGGACGGCCGCCCTGGAGAAGCGCACGATCCTGGTGGAGAACGCGCCCAGCGGCTATCTGAAGATCTCCTCCGGGCTCGGTGAGGCGCCGCCCGCGCAGGTGATCGTGCTGCCGGTGCTGTTCGAGGGCAAGGTGCTCGGCGTGATCGAGCTGGCCTCCTTCACCCCGTTCACGCACATCCAGAAGGACTTCCTCAACCAGATCGCCGAGATGATCGCGACCAGCGTCAACACCATCTCGGTCAACACCAAGACCGAGGTGCTGCTGCGCCAGTCGCAGGAGCTGACCGAGCAACTGCGCGAGCGGTCGGCCGAGTTGGAGAACCGGCAGAAGGCCCTCCAGGCGTCCAACGCCGAACTGGAGGAGAAGGCCGAGCTGCTGGCCCAGCAGAACCGCGACATCGAGGTGAAGAACACCGAGATCGAGGAGGCGCGGCAGGTGCTGGAGGAGCGCGCCGAGCAGCTCGCGGTGTCGATGCGCTACAAGAGCGAGTTCCTCGCCAACATGTCGCACGAGCTGCGCACGCCGCTCAACTCGCTGCTGATCCTGGCGAAGCTGCTCGCCGACAACGCCGAGGGGAACCTCTCCCCGAAGCAGGTCGAGTTCGCCGAGACCATCCACGGGGCCGGTTCCGACCTGCTGCAGCTGATCAACGACATCCTGGACCTGTCGAAGGTCGAGGCGGGCAAGATGGACGTCTCGCCGACGCGGATCGCGCTGGTGCAGCTGGTGGACTACGTCGAGGCCACGTTCCGGCCGCTGACCGCGGAGAAGGGCCTGGACCTGTCCGTGCGGGTCTCGCCCGAGCTGCCGGCCACCCTGCACACCGACGAGCAGCGCCTGCTCCAGGTGCTGCGGAACCTGCTGTCCAACGCGGTGAAGTTCACCGACTCCGGATCGGTCGAGCTGGTCATCCGGCCCGCGGGCTCGGACGTGCCGCAGTCGATCCGGGAGCAGCTGCTGGAGGCCGGGTCGCTGGCCGAGGCCGACGCCCCGCTGATCGCGTTCTCGGTGACCGACACCGGCATCGGGATCGCCGCGAGCAAGATGCGGGTGATCTTCGAGGCGTTCAAGCAGGCGGACGGCACCACGAGCCGCAAGTACGGCGGTACGGGTCTGGGGCTGTCGATCTCGCGGGAGATCGCCCAGCTGCTCGGCGGTGAGATCCACGCGCAGAGCGAGCCGGGGCGCGGTTCGACGTTCACGCTGTATTTGCCTCTGCACCCCAGCGAACTGCCTCCGCAGGGGTATCAGCAGCAGCTGCCGCCGCTGGACCCGGGTGACCTGGTGGCGTCGGCGGCCGATCTGTCGGAGCTGTCCGATGCCGAGATCGAGACGCCGGCCGAGGTCCGGTCGTACCGGGAGACGCAGAACGGAGCCGCCGCGCTCTTCCGGCGCCGGCGCCGGGCCGCGGAGCTGGAGCAGCGGCCCGCCCAGCCGGAGCTGCGGCCGGCGGGCACCGACGAGGCCGCGGCCGCCCGGGCCCGGCGGGGCATCCGCTTCGGGGGCGAGAAGGTGCTGATCGTCGACGACGACATCCGCAACGTCTTCGCGCTGACCAGCGTGCTGGAGCAGCACGGCCTGTCCGTGCTGTACGCGGAGAACGGCCGGGAGGGCATCGAGGTCCTGGAGCAGCACGACGACGTGGCCGTCGTCCTGATGGACATCATGATGCCCGAGATGGACGGGTACGCGACGACCACGGCGATCCGCCGGATGCCGCAGTTCGCCGGGCTGCCGATCATCGCGCTCACCGCGAAGGCGATGAAGGGCGACCGGGAGAAGGCGATCGAGTCGGGCGCCTCCGACTACGTGACCAAGCCGGTGGACCCCGATCATCTGCTCACGGTGATGCACCAGTGGATGAGGGAGCAGTGACGGGGGCGGACGGGCGTGCCGGGATTTTGTTGACTCAGGGTGCTCGAAGCTGTGTAGAAGTGCGGGATTCGGGGAACCTTCACGTCTCCCGCTACGTTTCTGCTACGTGCACAGTGACATCGTGGTGACAGGGTGTGGCGACAGGCGGGGTGCGGCTACCATGACCGGCACGAGGGCGGGCGGCGTAAGGGAGCCGTCCCCTGGGGCGGAGCCCGGTGCACTGCCGGGGCGAGGAGGGCGGGCCATGGTGCAGAAGGCCAAGATCCTCCTGGTCGATGACCGGCCGGAGAATCTGCTGGCGCTGGAGGCGATCCTCTCTGCGCTCGATCAGACCCTGGTGCGGGCATCGTCCGGGGAGGAAGCGCTCAAAGCGCTGCTGACGGACGACTTCGCGGTCATTCTGCTGGACGTCCAGATGCCGGGAATGGACGGTTTCGAAACCGCGGCGCACATCAAGCGACGGGAGCGGACCCGGGACATCCCGATCATCTTCCTCACCGCGATCAACCACGGTCCGCATCACACTTTCCGCGGATACGCGGCGGGCGCGGTGGACTACATCTCGAAGCCGTTCGACCCGTGGGTGCTGCGGGCGAAGGTCTCGGTGTTCGTCGAGCTGTACATGAAGAACTGCCAGCTGCGCGAGCAGGCGGCACTGCTGCGGCTCCAGTTGGAGGGCGGTGGCGGGAAGGCCGCCGGCGCCGAGTCCAAGGAGCCCGCCGGGCTGCTCGCCGAGCTGTCGGCGCGCCTGGCCGCCGTCGAGGAGCAGGCCGAGGCGCTCTCGAAGCAGCTCGACGACGACTCGGCCGACGCGGCCGCGGTGGCCACGGCGGCCCATCTCGAACGCAAACTCACGGGTCTGCGGCGGGCGCTGGACGCGCTGGAGCCGGGCGCCGGCAACGCGTCGTCGGTGTCCTCGCAGAACTGAGCGCGGGGCGGCCCCGGTTGGTGACCGGGCGGCGCTATGTCCCGATGTGTGAGTCGGCGTCAGTTCACGGCCTCCGCACGGGCGACACGAACGGGTGAAGCGGTGGGCACACGTGTCCACTGTCTCCTCCACCGGTAACCTCACCTCCATGGCCTCACGTTCCTCCGCAGCCAAGAAGCCGCCCGCGAACAAGGCGGCCGCTTCGGCGAAGGCTCCGGCGAAGAAGGCCGCCGCCAGGAAAGCCCCCGCGAAGAAGGCGCCGGCGAAGAAGGCCGCGGCCCGCAAAGTCGCGCCCCCGCCCAAGCCGGCGCCCAGCCCCACCGGGGGCGTGTACCGGTTCGTGCGCGCGATCTGGCTCGGGCTCGCGCACGCCGTCGGCGCGGTGTTCCGCGGGGTAGGGCAGGGCGCGAAGAACCTCGACCCCGCCCACCGCAAGGACGGCGTCGCCCTGCTGCTGCTCGGCCTCTCCCTGATCGTCGCCGCCGGGACCTGGTCCAACCTGCGCGGCCCCGTCGGGGACCTCGTCGAGATCATCGTGACCGGCGCCTTCGGCCGGCTCGACCTGCTGGCGCCGATCCTGCTCGCGGTCGTCGCCGTGCGGTTCATCCGGCACCCCGAGAAGCCCGAGGCCAACGGCCGTATCGTCATCGGCCTGTCCGCGCTCGTCCTCGGCGTGCTCGGCCAGGTCCACATCGCGGTCGGATCGCCGGCCCGCAGCGCCGGCATGCAGGCCATAAGGGACGCCGGCGGGCTCATCGGCTGGGGCGCGGCGACTCCGCTGACGTACACCATGGGCGAGGTCCTGGCCGTACCGATGCTCGTGCTGCTGACGGTCTTCGGTCTGCTGGTGGTCACGGCCACCCCGGTCAACGCGATCCCGCAGCGGCTGCGGCTGCTCGGCGTGAAGCTGGGCCTGCTGCCCGATCCGGAGGACGACGAGGACTACCCCGAGGACGACGAGCGCTACGACGAGCAGTGGCGTGAGGCGCTGCCCGCCGCGCGCGGGCGCAGGCGGACCCGGTCCCCCGAGGCGTACGACCCCGAAGGAGCCGAGCAGGAGGCCTTCTCGCGCCGTCGCGGGCGTCCCAGGCGCTCTGCGGTGCCCCAGCCCGAGATGGACCGTCCCATGGACGCTGTGGACGTCGCCGCGGCCGCCGCGGCCGCGCTCGACGGCGCCGTGATGCACGGCATGCCGCCCTCGCCGATCGTCGCCGACCTCACCCAGGGCGTCAGCGTGGGCGACCGCGAGGACACCACGCCCGTGCCGACGCCCGTCCCTGCGGCGCGGCCCCAGCAGGACCGGCTGCCCAGGCCGAAGGCCGCCGGTCTCACCAAGACCGAGGTCCCCGATCTCACCAAGGCCGCGCCCGTACCCGACGAGATCCGCGATCTGCCCCCGCGCGCGGAGCAACTGCAGCTCTCCGGTGACATCACCTACGCGCTGCCGTCGCTGGACCTGCTCGAACGCGGCGGTCCCGGCAAGTCGCGCAGTGCCGCCAACGACGCCGTCGTCGCGTCGCTCACCACCGTCTTCACCGAGTTCAAGGTCGACGCCCGGGTCACCGGCTTCACGCGCGGGCCGACGGTCACGCGCTACGAGGTCGAGCTGGGGCCGGCCGTCAAGGTCGAGCGCATCACCGCGCTCACGAAGAACATCGCCTACGCCGTCGCCAGCCCCGACGTACGGATCATCAGCCCGATCCCCGGCAAGTCCGCGGTCGGCATCGAGATCCCCAACACGGACCGCGAGATGGTGAACCTCGGTGACGTGCTGCGGCTCGCCGCCGCCGCCGAGGACGACCACCCGATGCTGGTCGCGCTCGGCAAGGACGTCGAGGGCGGCTACGTCATGGCGAACATCGCCAAGATGCCGCACGTCCTGGTCGCCGGTGCGACCGGCTCCGGCAAGTCGTCCTGCATCAACTGCCTGATCACCTCGATCATGATGCGGGCGACCCCGGAGGACGTCCGCATGGTCCTGGTCGACCCCAAGCGCGTCGAGCTGACCGCGTACGAGGGCATTCCGCACCTGATCACGCCGATCATCACCAACCCGAAGCGGGCCGCCGAGGCGCTCCAGTGGGTCGTCCGCGAGATGGACCTGCGGTACGACGACCTGGCGGCCTACGGCTACCGGCACATCGACGACTTCAACGAGGCCGTCCGCAGCGGCAAGGCGAAGGCCCCGGAGGGCAGCGAGCGGGAGCTCCAGCCCTACCCGTACCTGCTGGTCATCGTGGACGAGCTCGCCGACCTGATGATGGTCGCGCCGCGGGACGTGGAGGACTCCATCGTCCGCATCACGCAGCTCGCGCGCGCGGCCGGCATCCATCTGGTGCTCGCCACCCAGCGGCCGTCGGTCGACGTCGTCACCGGTCTGATCAAGGCGAACGTGCCCTCGCGGCTGGCCTTCGCCACCTCCTCGCTCGCCGACTCCCGGGTCATCCTCGACCAGCCGGGCGCCGAGAAGCTGATCGGCAAGGGCGACGGCCTGTTCCTGCCCATGGGCGCGAACAAGCCGACCCGGATGCAGGGCGCGTTCGTGACCGAGGAGGAGGTCGCGGCGGTCGTCCGGCACTGCAAGGACCAGATGGCACCCGTCTTCCGGGACGACGTGGTCGTCGGGACGAAGCAGAAGAAGGAGATCGACGAGGAGATCGGCGACGACCTCGACCTGCTGTGCCAGGCGGCGGAACTGGTGGTGTCCACGCAGTTCGGCTCGACGTCCATGCTCCAGCGCAAGCTGCGGGTCGGGTTCGCCAAGGCGGGGCGCCTGATGGACCTCATGGAGTCGCGCGGCATCGTGGGACCGAGCGAGGGATCGAAGGCGCGTGACGTCCTCGTCAAGGCCGAGGAGCTGGACGGTGTGCTCGCGGTGATCCGCGGGGAGGCTTGAATGTGCCCCCGGCGGAAAAGCGGACCCTTGGTGGCGAGCGGGCCGGGTAGGCGATGAGTCGATGCCTGATCGTGACTCACCCGTAGGGGATCATTGAGCAACCGTTTCCCTTCGACGTACGTCAAGTTGAGCGAAACGACAAACTCTTGGCCGCCATCGGCGTGTCGGGCCCTACCGATGGCGTACAAAGTCCCACCGCCCGCTTGCCTCACCCTTTTGTCGCCCCCCTAGACTGAACCTCCAGCACAGGTGGCTCAACGCTCGAAAGGCGCCCCCGTGTCCATCGGCAACTCCCCTGAAGACGAGCGTCCGTTCGACGACGAGTCCGACGACTCCCGGCCCTCGATCGGGCATGCCCTGCGGCAGGCCCGTCTCGACGCCGGGTTGACCGTCGACGACGTCAGTACCGCCACCCGGGTCCGCATCGCCATCGTGCAGGCCATCGAGGCGGACGACTTCACCCCCTGTGGTGGCGACGTGTACGCCCGTGGCCACATCCGGACCGTGGCCAAGGCCGTCCACCTCGATCCGGCCCCGCTGCTCGCCCAGTACGACGCGTCCCACGGCGGACGGCCGGCGCCCACCCCGGCGGCCCCCCTGTTCGAGGCGGAGCGCATCCGTCCCGAGCGCCGCGGGCCGAACTGGACCGCGGCCATGGTCGCCGCGATCGTCGCCGTGATCGGGTTCGTCGGCTTCACCGCCTTCAAGGGCGGCGACGACGAGGGCGGGAAGTCCGCCGTCGCCGAGGGCGGCTCGACGCCGTCGGCCGACAAGAGCGCGGCGACCCCCAAGACCGACAAACCGAAGGACCCCGAGCCCGAGCCCTCCGACAGCGCCATCGCCGCCGTCCCGCAGGACAAGGTGACCGTGCAGGTCAGTGCCGCCGACGGACGCAGCTGGGTGGCCGTCAAGGACCACAACGGCCGGCTGCTCTTCGACGGCCTCCTCAAGCAGGGCGACAGCAAGACCTTCCAGGACAGCGAGAAGATCAACCTGGTCCTCGGCGACGCCGGAGCGATCGACCTGTACGTCAACGGCAAGAAGATCGAGGACGACTGGCGGCCGGGCGCCGTGGAGCGCCTGAGCTACACCAAGGGCGACCCGCAGGCCGGATAGGTCCGGACGACGGGGTGAGCCGTGGACGGGGTCGGCCGGGATCGGCCAACCCCGTCGACATGGGCTGTCAGTGAGACAAAGTAGTCTTGAGCCCATGCCTGAACGCCGTACCGTCGCACTCGTCACTCTTGGCTGCGCCCGCAACGAGGTGGACTCGGAGGAGCTCGCAGGCCGCTTGGAGGCGGACGGCTGGGACCTCGTGGAGGACGCCGCCGACGCGGACGTCGCCGTCGTCAACACCTGTGGCTTCGTCGACGCTGCCAAGAAGGACTCCGTCGACGCCCTCCTGGAGGCCAATGATCTCAAGGGCCACGGGAGAACCCAGGCCGTCGTGGCCGTGGGCTGCATGGCCGAGCGGTACGGCAAGGACCTCGCCGAGGCCCTTCCCGAGGCCGACGGCGTGCTCGGCTTCGACGACTACGCGGACATCTCCGACCGCCTCCAGACCATCCTGTCCGGCGGCATCCACGCCGCGCACACCCCGCGGGACCGGCGCAAGCTGCTGCCGATCAGCCCGGCCGAGCGGCAGGAGTCCGCGGCCGGGGTCGCGCTGCCCGGGCACGCCCCCGCCGATCTTCCGGAAGGGCTCGCTCCGGCCTCCGGGCCGCGGGCGCCGCTGCGCCGCCGCCTCGACGGCGCCCCCGTCGCCTCGGTGAAGCTCGCCTCCGGCTGCGACCGGCGCTGCACCTTCTGCGCCATCCCGTCCTTCCGCGGCTCCTTCATCTCGCGCCGGCCGAGCGACGTGCTGAACGAGACGCGGTGGCTGGCCGAGCAGGGTGTCAAGGAGATCATGCTGGTCTCCGAGAACAACACGTCGTACGGCAAGGACCTGGGTGACATCCGGCTGCTGGAGTCCCTGCTGCCCGAGCTCGCCGAGGTCGACGGCCTCGAGCGGGTCCGCGTCAGCTATCTGCAGCCGGCCGAGATGCGGCCCGGTCTGATCGACGTCCTGACGTCGACGCCGAAGGTCGCCCCCTACTTCGACCTCTCCTTCCAGCACTCCGCGCCCGCCGTGCTGCGCGCGATGCGCCGCTTCGGCGACACCGACCGCTTCCTGGAGCTGCTGGACACCATCCGCGGCAAGGCGCCCCAGGCGGGGGTGCGCTCCAACTTCATCGTGGGCTTCCCCGGCGAGACCGAGGCCGACCTCGCCGAGCTGGAGCGCTTCCTGAACGGGGCCCGGCTCGACGCGATCGGCGTCTTCGGCTACTCCGACGAGGAGGGCACCGAGGCCGCGACCTACGACGGCAAGCTGCCCGAGGACGTCGTCGCCGAGCGGCTCGCCAGGGTGTCCCGGCTCGCCGAGGAGCTGGTGTCGCAGCGGGCCGAGGAGCGCCTCGGCGAGACGGTGCACGTGCTGGTCGAGTCCGTCGACGAGGACGGCGTGTACGGGCGCGGTGCGCACCAGGCGCCGGAGACGGACGGCCAAGTGCTGCTCACGAGCGGCGCGGGCCTGAGTATCGGTCGTATGGTCGAGGCGAAGGTGGTCGGCACCGAAGGCGTCGATCTGGTGGCCGAACCCCTCCAGGGCACGTTCGCGTGTAGTGAGGAGGCGGGCAGATGACCGGAGTTCCGGCGTCCGCCGCGGGCGGCCCCTCCCCGGCGGGTGCGACGGGCAAGGTGAGCGCGGTGGGTACGACGGGGAAGGCGAACGCGACAGGTGCGTCCCAGCCGGGTGTGGCCCGGCCCGCGGGCGGCCAGGGTGCCGAGGGCGACGGCCGGCCCGCGCGGGGCGCCAAGATCGCGGCCGCGGCCGTCAACCAGGCGAGCATCTGGAACATCGCCAATCTGCTGACCATGCTCCGGCTGGTCCTGGTGCCGGCATTCGTCGCCCTGATGCTGGCGGACGGCGGTTACGACCCCGCCTGGCGCTCGTTCGCCTGGGCGGCTTTCGCCATCGCCATGATCACCGACCTGTTCGACGGGCATCTGGCCCGCGCCTACAACCTGGTCACCGACTTCGGCAAGATCGCCGACCCCATCGCCGACAAGGCGATCATGGGAGCGGCCCTCATCTGTCTGTCCGGGCTCGGCGATCTGCCGTGGTGGGTCACGGGCGTCATCCTCGGCCGGGAACTCGGGATCACCCTGCTGCGTTTCATCGTCATCCGGTACGGCGTCATCCCGGCGAGCCGCGGTGGCAAGCTGAAGACGCTCACGCAGGGCGTGGCCGTCGGTATGTACATCCTGGCGCTGACGGGGTGGCTGGCGACGCTGCGCTGGTGGGTGATGGCGGCTGCCGTCGTGTTGACGGTGGTGACCGGACTCGACTATGTGAGACAGGCCATTGTGCTGCGGCGGCAGGGAATCGCGGAGCGCAGGGCAGCGTTGGAGGAGACGGAAGCGTGAACTCTCGCGCCGCGGACGTCGTGCGACTACTCACGGTGAAGGGCGAGACGCTTGCCGTCGCCGAGTCGCTGACCGGCGGCCTGGTCGCGGCGGACATCACCGGCATTCCGGGGGCGTCGAAGGTCTTCCGCGGATCGGTGACGGCCTACGCCACCGACCTCAAGCACCGGCTGCTCGACGTGGACGCCACCGTGCTGGAGCGGCGCGGAGCGGTGGATGCGCAGGTGGCGGCGGAGATGGCGGCCGGTGTGCGCAAGGCGCTGGGAGCCGACTGGGGCATCGCCACGACCGGTGTGGCCGGCCCGGATCCGCAGGACGGACAGCCCGTGGGCACCGTCTTCGTGGCCGTGGACGGCCCCGTCCGTCCGGATTCCGGTTCCGCCGGTGGCGGAAAAGTGGAGGCCCTGCGGTTGAACGGCGGCCGGGCGGAAATTCGTATGGAGAGTGTACGGAGCGTACTCGCCCTGCTTCTGAGGGAGCTGGCGAACGAACACAGTGGGAATGAGCGGGCACAGGATACGGAACGGAACGGGGGGTTTTGATGTTTGCAGCCCTGAGTGAACACGACATCGCTCCCCGCACGGCCGCGGCGCAAGGCGGTACGGTGGGGCGTGAAGGATGCGGCTACGCGGTCCGAGGAGGGAGCCACCGATGATTCTGCTCCGTCGCCTGTTGGGTGACGTGCTGCGTCGGCAGCGCCAGCGCCAGGGCCGTACTCTGCGCGAAGTCTCCTCGTCCGCCCGAGTCTCGCTCGGCTATCTCTCCGAGGTGGAGCGGGGGCAGAAGGAGGCTTCCTCCGAGCTGCTCGCCGCGATCTGCGACGCGCTGGACGTACGGATGTCCGAGCTCATGCGGGAAGTGAGCGACGAGCTCGCCCTTGCCGAGCTGGCTCAGTCTGCTGCGGCCACCCCCAGTGAGCCTGTACCCACATCGGTCCGGCCGATGCTGGGTTCCGTATCGGTGACCGGTGTGCCACCGGAACGGGTGACCATCAAGGCGCCGTCCGAAGCGGTGGACGTGGTCGCCGCGTGACGGTGCCACCGGTGCGCGTGAACTGACCATGCGCTGAGGTGTGGTGTGAGGCCCCGGCCAGGGCTTCTCCAGTCGGATCTGGAGAGTGCGGGTCGGGGTTTCGTGCTGTCCGGGCTTCCGTGAGCCGTCGGGGCGCGCTTGCCGAGGTGCCGCGCGCCGGTCAGGGTGGACGTGTGACGGCGCATGAACGCGCGGTGACGAGGGCCTGCGCTGTGTACGCCCGCTGGTGGCGCAAGGCGCGATGCGGCGCCGGGCTGGAGGTGAGCGGATGGCACGGCCCATAGTCCGCTGGGGGGTGGTTCTCGGGGGTTCCGCGCTGTGGTGGTGGGCCGTGGTGCGTCTCATGTGCGCACCGGGCGCGGGAGCGCTGGAGGCGGCCGTCGCCGCCGGCGGCTGGGGGCTGAGCCTGCTGCCGGTGCACTGCGAACCGAAGGGTCAGGCGGACGGGGCCGTCGACGCGCGGAAGTGGGTGCGGGCCTGGCGCGCGGGGCGCACTACCACGGCATCGCCACACCACCGTTCGGACGCAGGATCTGCCCCGTCGTGAACGACGAGGCGTCGGACGCCAGATGAAGCACCGTGTGCGCGACGTCCTCCGGTTCGCCGACCCGGCCCAGCGGTGACAGCCGCGCCATGGACGACTCCGCCCGCGCCTGTACGGCGTCGTCGTGCCGGTCGGTCATGGGGGTGCGGATCCAGCCCGGAGCGACCGCGTTCACGCGGATGCCGTGCGGGCCCATCTCCGCTGCGAGGGTCTTCGTCAGCTGGACCACGGCCGCCTTGGCCGCGCCGTACGCGAGAAGGCCGGGCGCCCCGGTGTCCACGGCGCCCGAGGCCATCGTGACGATGCTGCCGGCGACGCCCCGGTCGAGCATGGCGCGGGCCGCCTCCTGGCAGGCGTACAGCACGCCTTTGAAATTGACCTCCAGCACCCGGTCCAGGTCCTCGTCACGGGTGTCCAGGACGGGGCTGCTGTGCATGATCCCGGCGATCGCCGCCATGACGTCCAGCCGCTCGCAGGAGGCGACGGCACGGTGCAGCCGCGCGGGGTCGGTGACGTCCAGGTGGTGGGTGCGGGCGCTGGCGCCGGCCGCCTTGATGAGGTCCGCCGTCTCGTGCAGTCCCTGCCTGTCGCGGTCGGCGCAGTGCACGGTGGCACCGGCCTGGGCGAGCAGGACGGCCGAGGCGCGGCCGATGCCGCCGGCGGCACCGGTGACGAACGCGGTGCGGCCGGTGAGGTCGTACGCCGTGACGGGCATGAGGGGACCGTAGAGGCGTATCTGACGGGTCGTCAACTATTGGCGCCGTCGCGGTCCCCGGGACGCGGGGGAGTGCCGGGCGTGCCGGTCGGGGCAGGGCCGGCCTGGCAGCGGGGGCACCAGTAGGTGGGGCGGTCGCGGGAGCCGTCGCCCTGCTGCGCCACGCGGATCCGGGTGCCGCAGCGCACGCAGGCGCGCCTCGCGCGGCCGTAGACGAAGAGGTCCTGGCCGCGCAGGCCCGTCGTCCTGCGGATCGGGCGGTCGCGGTTGGCCTCCAGCAGCTTCTTGGCGAGCAGGGGCAGTTGGGCGGTGTGCTCGGCGGGCAGCGCGCCGACCGGCAGCCAGGGGGTGACCCGCAGCAGGAAGCAGATCTCGCTCTTGTAGACATTGCCGACACCGGCGAGGTTGCGCTGGTCCAGCAGGGCCTCGCCGAGCGAACGGCCGGGATCGGCGAGCAGGTTGGCGAGGGCGCGGTCCGGGTCCCAGTCCGGGCCCAGCAGGTCGGGGCCGAGGTGACCGACCACCGTGTCCTCCTCGGCGGTGCGCAGGACCTCCAGGACGGGGAGGCGGTAGCCGACGGCCGTGCGGGCCGGGCGCGCCTCGGCGGCGGCCGCGTCCGGGGCGGGGGCGGTGGTCAGGACCGCCCGGATCTGGTGGACGGGACCGCCCGCCCAGCGCTCTCCGTCGGTGGAGATCCGCCAGGAGCCCTCCATGCCGAGATGCGAGTGGATCGTCAGGCCGCCCTCGACCCGGGTGAGGAGGTGCTTGCCCCGCGCCGTGACGTCCAGGACGGTGCGGCCCGCCAGGTCGACCGTGGCGAACCTCGGCACCCGGAAGTCGCTCAGGGCCAGTACCCGGCCCGCGAGGGCGGCGTGGAGCCGCTTCGCGGATTGCCAGACCGTGTCACCTTCGGGCATGTCTCAAGGGTGACACGAGGGGCGGGGAGCACGCCGGGGAGCCGGGCCGGCCCTGACGGTGCGATCAGGCACGGAGGCGGAGCCCTCGGGGCGTCGCGATGAAGCCCGCCGCCTCCAGGAGCGTGCCCACGGGAGACGTCAGGGCCTGTGCGCCGTTCACCCGCTCCACCGTGACCGTGCCGAGGGAACCCGCCGCCGCGGCGCCCGCCAGGGCTTCGGCGGCGGCCCGCAGCCGGGGGTCGTCGGCGGGCTCGGTCTCCGGGGCCGACGGCCAGGCGAGCAGGGTCTTCCCGCCGCGCTCCATGTAGAGGGTGAGCTCCCCGTCGACCAGGACCACGAGCGAGCCCGCCTTGCGGCCCGGCTTGTGCCCGGCGCCGGTGGGCGGCTCGGGCCAGGGGAGGGCGGCGCCGTACGCGTTCGCCGGGTCGGCCGCCGCGAGGACGACGGCCCGGGTGGCCGGGGTGGGGCGGTTGCGGCGGGCGCCGGTCCCCCACGGGGAGTTCGGCCCCCGGCGGAGGCCGGCACCGGCGCGGTCCAGGGGGGAGACGTACTCGTCCGGCTTGAGCCGCTCGAGGTGTGCGTCGAGGAAGTCGTGGTCGAGGTCGGGGATGTCGTAGGACGGGCCGCCGTCGGGGTCGTCCGGTAGGCCGCCGGAGCCGTCGGCCCCCGGTGTGGGCGGGCCGGGCAGGTCCTCCCCGCGGTCGCGGGCGTTGGACACCGCGCGCAGCCGGTCCACCGCGCCGTCCATCGCGAACTGCGCGGCGCCCAGCCCCTCCACGACATAGCCGCGCCGGGCCTGGCCGCTCTCCTCGAAGGCGGCCAGGATGCGGTATATCGCCGAGAAGCCGCCCTCGACGCCCTCCGCGGCGACCGCGCCGCGCGTCACCACGCCGTGCCGGTCCAGAAGGGTGCGGGCCAGGGCGTGGGCCCGCACGGTCGGGTCCGGTTCCTGCGCGGGCAGCAGGGACCAGCGGCCGGCGACGGTCGGCGGGCCGGTACGGGAGGCGGTGCGGGCGGCGGCGGTCAGCGAACCGTAGCGCCCGCGCGGGACCGTGCGCTTGGCGCGGTGGGCCGTGGAGCCCGCGGTGCGGCCCGAGCCCAGCAGCGAACGCATCGGTGCGAGCGTGTCGTTCGTCAGGCGGCCCGACCAGGCCAGCTCCCAGAGGGCGTCCGCGAGCTGCGGGTCGGTGGCCTCCGGGTGGGTGGTGGCGCGGATCTGGTCGGCGATCTGACGGAAGAACAGGCCGTAGCCGCCGGACAGGGTGTCCAGGATCGACTGGTGGAGCGCCGTCAGCTCCAGGGGATGGGGCTGCGGCAGCAGCAGGGGGGCGGTGTCCGCCATGTAGAGGGAGACCCAGCCGTCCTTGCCCGGCAGTGAGCCCGCCCCCGCCCACACGACCTCACCGGCGGCCGTGAGTTCGTCGAGCATGGCCGGCTGGTAGCCGGCGACACGGGACGGCAGGACGAGCTTCTCCAGCGCGGACGCGGGCACGGAGGCCCCCTGCAACTGCTCGATGGCGCGGACCAGTCCGTCGGTCCCGCGCAGGCCGTGGCCCTTGCCGATGTGCTGCCACTGCGGCAGGAACTGGGCGAGCGCACCCGGCGGCACCGGCTCCAGCTCGTGCCGCAGCGCGGCGAGGGAGCGGCGGCGCAGCCGGCGCAGGACCGTGGCGTCGCACCACTCCTGGCCGATGCCGGCCGGATGGAACTCGCCCTGCACCACGCGTCCGCTCGCCGCCAGCCGCTGCAGCGCGCCGTCGGTGATCGCCACCCCCAGGCCGAAACGGGCCGCCGCCGTCGCCGAGGTGAAGGGTCCGTGGGTGCGGGCGTAGCGCGCGAGGAGGTCGCCGAGGGGATCCTTGACCGGCTCGGTGAAAGCCTCCGGGACACCCACGGGCAGTGCCGTGCCCAGCGCGTCGCGCAGGCGGCCCGCGTCCTCGATCGCCGCCCAGTGGTCGGCGCCGCCGATCCGCACCTTGATGGCCCTGCGGGCAGCGGCCAGCTCCCGCGCCCACGCCGGCTCCGCGCCGCGCTCGGCCAGCTCGGCGTCCGTGAGCGGGCCGAGGACGCGCAGGAGGTCGGCGACGCCCTCGACGTCCTTGATCCGGCGGTCCTCGGTGAGCCACTGCAGCTCGCGCTCCAGCTCCGTCAGCACCTCGGCGTCCAGCAGCTCGCGCAGCTCCGCCTGCCCGAGCAGCTCGGCCAGCAGCCGCGAGTCGAGCGACAGGGCGGCGGCGCGGCGCTCGGCCAGCGGCGAGTCCCCTTCGTACAGGAACTGGGCGACGTACCCGAAGAGGAGGGAGCGCGCGAAGGGGGACGGCTCGGGGGTGGTGACCTCGACGAGCCGCACCTTGCGGGACTCCAGGTCGCCCATCAGCTCGATGAGGCCGGGAACGTCGAAGACGTCCTGGAGGCATTCGCGGACCGCCTCCAGCACGATCGGGAACGAGCCGAACTCGCTCGCCACCTCCAGCAGTTGCGCGGCACGCTGGCGCTGCTGCCACAGCGGGGTGCGCTTGCCGGGGCTGCGGCGCGGCAGGAGCAGGGCGCGCGCGGCGCACTCGCGGAAGCGGGACGCGAACAGCGCCGAGCCGCCGACCTGGTCGGTGACGACCTGGTCGACGTCACCCTTGTCGAAGACGACGTCCGCAGCGCCGACGGGCGCCTGGTCGGCGTCGAACTCCGTGCCGGCCTTCCTGGGCTCCTGGTCCAGCAGGTCCAGGCCCATGAGATCGGCGTCCGGAAGGCGCAGCACGATGCCGTCGTCGGCGTGCATGACCTGCGCGTCCATGCCGTAGCGCTCGGACAGCTTCGCGCTCAGGGCCAGGGCCCAGGGGGCGTGGACCTGGGCGCCGAACGGGGAGTGCACGACCACACGCCAGTCGCCGAGCTCGTCGCGGAAGCGCTCGACGACGATCGTGCGGTCGTCCGGGATGTGACCGCATGCCTCGCGCTGCTCGTCCAGGTACGACAGCACGTTGTCCGCGGCCCAGGCGTCCAGGCCCGCGGTGAGCAGGCGGAGCCGGGCGTCCTCCTTCGACAGCGAACCGACCTCGCGCAGGAACGCGCCCACCGCGCGGCCCAACTCCAGCGGGCGGCCCAGCTGGTCGCCCTTCCAGAAGGGCAGCCGTCCCGGCACACCCGGAGCGGGGGAGACCAGCACGCGATCCCGTGTGATGTCCTCGATGCGCCACGAGCTGGTGCCCAGCGTGAAGACGTCGCCGACACGGGACTCGTAGACCATCTCCTCGTCCAGCTCGCCGACCCGGCCGCCGCCCTTCTTCGGGTCCGATCCGGCGAGGAACACCCCGAACAGGCCGCGGTCGGGGATGGTGCCGCCCGAGGTGACCGCGAGGCGCTGGGCACCCGGCCGGCCGGTGATGGTGCCGGCGACCCGGTCCCACACCACGCGCGGGCGCAGCTCGGCGAAGGCGTCCGACGGATAGCGGCCGGCGAGCATGTCGAGGACCGCCGTGAACGCCGACTCGGGCAGCGACGCGAAGGGAGCGGCCCGGCGGGCCAGCGCGAGGAGGTCGTCGAACTGCCAGGTGTCCATCGCCGTCATGGCGACCACTTGCTGCGCGAGGACGTCCAGCGGGTTCGCCGGGACGCGGAGGGACTCGATGGCACCGGTGCGCATGCGCTCGGTGACCACGGCGGACTGGACGAGGTCGCCCCGGTACTTCGGGAAGACCACTCCCGTGGAGACGGCCCCGACCTGGTGCCCCGCGCGGCCCACGCGCTGCAGGCCCGACGCCACGGACGGCGGCGACTCGACCTGGACGACGAGGTCCACCGCGCCCATGTCGATGCCCAGCTCGAGGCTGGAGGTGGCGACGACCGCGGGGAGGCGGCCCGCCTTCAGGTCCTCCTCCACCAGGGCGCGCTGCTCCTTGGAGACCGAGCCGTGGTGGGCGCGGGCGATGACCGGCGGCGCTCCGTGGGCGGCGCCGGAACCGCCCATCAGCTCCGCCGGGGAGTGGTGCTCGTCCAGGGTTTCGCCGGTGGCCCGCTCGTAGGCGATCTCGTTCAGGCGGTTGCACAGGCGCTCGGCGAGTCGGCGGGAGTTGGCGAACACGATCGTGGAGCGGTGCGACTGGATGAGGTCGGTGATCCGCTCCTCGACATGCGGCCAGATCGAGGGGCGCTCCGCGCCTTCGGAGCCGTCGGTCACCGGGGAGCCGCCCAGTTCGCCCATGTCCTCGACGGGGACGACGACGGACAGGTCGAACTCCTTGCCCGACGCCGGCTGGACGATCTCCACCTTCCGGTTCGGCGAGAGGTAGCGCGCGATCTCGTCGACCGGGCGGACGGTCGCGGACAGGCCGATCCGCCGCGCCGGCTTCGGCAGGAGCTCGTCCAGGCGCTCCAGGCTGAGTGCGAGATGGGCGCCGCGCTTGGTGCCCGCCACCGCGTGCACCTCGTCCAGGATCACCGTCTCGATGCCGGTCAGCGCGTCGCGGGTCGCCGACGTCAGCATGAGGAACAGCGACTCGGGCGTGGTGATCAGGATGTCCGGGGGCCGGGTCGACAGCGCCCGCCGCTCCGCCGCCGGGGTGTCGCCGGAGCGGATGCCGACCCTGACCTCCGGCTCGGGCAGGCCGAGACGGACGGATTCCTGGCGGATGCCGGTCAGCGGGCTGCGCAGATTGCGCTCCACGTCCACGGCGAGAGCCTTCAGCGGGGAGACGTACAGGACGCGGCAGCGCTTCTTCGGGTCGGCCGGCGGGGGCGTGGCGGCCAGCTGGTCCAGGGCGGCGAGGAACGCGGCCAGCGTCTTGCCGGAACCGGTGGGGGCCACGACCAGCACGTCCGAGCCCTCGTGGATGGCCTGCCACGCGCCTGCCTGCGCCGCGGTGGGCGCGGAAAAGGCACCCGTGAACCAGTCACGGGTCGCTGGGGAGAAGCCGTCCAGGGCTCGCTGGGGATCGCTGACCATGCATCTATCTTGCACCCGAGGACTGACAATACGTCTGACCTGCGCTGATGCCGCCGAGCCGGTGCGCGGGCGGGTCTCTCCGGCCGGCGGAGGAGCGGCTCGGACGGGTGCGGAGGCGGGGTGGGGGCGAGACAGCGGCGCAGGTCACGGACAATGGGGGCATGGCAGGGCAGGGTGAGAAGGCGCGGCACTGGCGGTACGCCGAGCTGCCCGACGTCGACCTGCTGCGCGCCCACTACATCCGCAAGGCGTTCGTGCGGCACACCCACGAGCACTTCGTGATCGCCGCCATCGCCGACGGCGTGGAGGTCTTCCACCACCGGGGCGCAGACCAGTACGCCGGGGCCGGGGCGCTCGCTCTGGTCAACCCGGACACGCCGCACACCGGGCGGGCGGGTGTCCCCGAGGGCTGGCGGTACGGGGCGGTCTACCCCTCGCCGCGGGTCGTCGCCGAGATCGCCGCCGAGACGACGTCGATCAAGGGGACGCCCGGGTTCGTGCGGCCCGTGCTGGACGATCCGTACGCCGTGTCCCTGGTGCACCAGGTGCTGCGGGCCGCCGACGAGGGCAACGCGCTCGCCGCCGACACATTGCTGCGGGTCGCCGTGACCCGGCTGCTGCGGTTGAACGGTGGCCCGCTGCCGCAGCGCGAGGTGCGGTCGGCGGGCGCCCGCGTGGCGGCACACGCGCGTGAGGTGCTCGAACGGCGCATGGCCGAGCCGCCCAGCCTGGAGCAGCTCGCCGGCGACCTGGACACCGGCCCGTTCGCCCTGCTGCGGGCGTTCCGGGACACCTACGGGATGCCGCCGCACACCTGGCTGACCGACGCGCGCGTGCGGCGCGCCCGCCGGATGCTGGACGCGGGCGTCTCACCCGCCGAGGCCGCGCTCGCCGTGGGCTTCACCGACCAGCCCCACCTCAACCGGCACTTCAGCCGAATCGTCGGCGTACCGCCCGGCGCCTACCAACGCGAGCGCAAGAACGTACAAGACGCCTGGCGGGAGCCGTCCTAGCGTGGCGGGCGTGTCAGAACGGAAAGCCCTCGCAGGACCCAGGACAGATCCGGACCCGGACCCCGAACGGGACGGGGATCCGGACCGCGCCCCTGAGACGGACCCCGACGACGGCCGGGACAAACCCGACGCCGCCGTGGTGCGGGACGCCCTCGGTGTGGGCGTCGCCGTCGGACTGTCCGGTTTCGCCTTCGGAGTGACGTCCGCCGGCAGCGGACTCACGCTCGCGCAGACCTGCGCGCTCAGCCTGCTGGTGTTCACGGGAGCCTCCCAGTTCGCGCTCGTCGGGGCGCTCGCGGCGGGCGGCAGCCCGCTGACCGCGGCCGCCGGCGCCTTCTTCCTCGGCGTGCGCAACGCCTTCTACGGGCTGCGCCTGTCGCAGGTGCTGCGTCTCACACGCGCGATGCGGCCGTTCGCCGCCCAGTGGGTGATCGACGAGACGACCGCCGTCACGCTGGCGCAACCGACCCGGCGCAGCGCGCGGATCGGGTTCCTGGTGACCGGGCTGAGCCTGTACGTGCTGTGGAACCTCACGACCCTGCTGGGAGCCCTGGGCGCCGAGGCCATCGGGGACACCGACGCCTGGGGGCTCGACGCGGCGGGGCCCGCGGTCTTCCTCGCGCTGCTCGCACCGATGCTGAAGTCCACGACCGAACGCGCCGTCGCCGGTCTGGCCGTGGTGCTGGGACTCGGCCTGCTGCCCGTCCTGCCCGCCGGTGTGCCGGTCCTCGTGGCCGCGCTGGCGGCACCGGTGGTGCTGTGGGCGCGGGGCCGCCGGGGCGAGATACCGGAGGAGGGACGGTGAACGTCTGGATCGCGATCGCCGCCACCGTGCTCGGCTGCTACGCCGTCAAGCTGATCGGGCTCCTCGTGCCCGCGGGCGCCCTGGAACGGCCCCTCGTGCGGCGCCTCGCCGCCCTGCTGCCGGTCGCCCTCCTGGCCGCGCTCACCGCCCAGCAGACGTTCGCCGACGGGCGGGAGCTCGTCCTGGACGCGCGCGTGGGCGGCCTCGCCGCGGCCGCCGTCATGCTGATCCTGCGGGCGCCCTTCCTGCTCGTCGTCGCTGCGGCCGTCCTGGTGACGTCGGGGGTGCGGGCCCTCGGGGGCTGACAGCGGCGCTGAGGCGCGGGACGCCGGTCAGCCGACGTGGCGGCCGTACGCCCTGAGGGTGCGCAGTGCCTCGATCGTCGCCATCGGGCGGGTCTCCAGGGTGATGCCGGGCGCCCACCGGTGGCGGCGGGTCGGCCAGCCGCCGTCCTGTTGCTGATCGCCGGCGAGCCGCTCGAGGGAGCGGCCCATCTCCGCGTCCGTGAACCACGCGCGCGCGAGGGAGTCGGGGCGGGGCGCGTACTCGTGCGGGAAGTGGGGCGCGTCCTCCGCGAGCGGGGAACCGTCGGCGCCGCTCGGCTCCGGTGCCACCAGGCGCTGCCTGCGCACCAGCCGGCCCAGCCGGTCGGCGGCCGCCTCCGCGCGCGGGCGGTCGGGAGCCGAGTCCAGGAAGGCCACCGCCGCCTCCACCTCGTACGGATGCGACTTCTCCAGGGACTCGACCACCTGCCAGCAGAAGTCCGTGGCCCGGAACAGCCACGCGTGCCAGACCTCGTTGCGATGCAGCAGGCCCACCACCGGCCCCGTGGCCAGGAGCGAGCTGGGCGGCGGCTCCACGACCGGCAGGGACGGCGCCGCCGGATAGCCGCGCAGGCTGGGATGGACGGCCGGCAGAGCGCCGTCCGGGGCCGAGACCGAGGTGAGATGGCGGCAGACGCGGTCCACGCGCTGTCCGCCGCACCGCCCGATCGCGTCCAGCACCTGGAGCGCGTGGCAGGCGTGCCGCGGCTGGCTGACCGGACCCCGCAGATCCGGGTCGAGACCGTGGCCGTAGCCGCCGTCGTCGTTGCGGTACGCGTCCAGCGCGGTCTCCACCGGGTCGGCGGCGCCGTTCAGGAAGTGGTACGCGAAGAGGCGCTGCTCCAGCACGCGCGCGGTCAGCCAGACGAACTGCTCGGCGTGGAACAGCGGAGAGCGCGCCGGGGGAGGCGCCTGGCGGAGAGGGGAGGCTCCTGGTTCGGGCATGCGACAGACCGTAGGGCGGAAAGCGGTCTCGGCAAGGGGTACCGGCTCAGGCCCACTCTCAGGGGCGGGATACAGGACGCACGCGGTTGACGGACGGTCTTCTGGCGGCGGATGTCTCGCCGACCTGCGGAGATCTTCGCAAGTAGGTGCTCTGACCTGCGCTTCTGTGCGGAATTGAGCGCCCTTCGCGTCCTATCCAGGGTCCAGGGTGCGACCTGGCCGTTTTGCGCTGGCGACTTGCCGTGAGGGTAACGACTCTCTGTGACTGCCTGGGTGGGTGAACCTCTGGCTCCGGCCTGCCTTCGGCCACCCGGTGTGGCGTCGTCGCGCCTGAGCCGGAGGACATGCCGGTCGCGAGCCGCGTCGATCCGCTCACCAGCAGGCTCGTACGCCCTCGTGAGCCTGGCCGGCCCTCAGGACGCCGGGACAAGGTGGCCGGCGCAGGAGCGCGTACCGACGGACTTGGTGCCGTCCGGACACACGACGTTGTCCCAACTCGTGTGCGAGAGGTCAGCCCCGTCCAGTCGTGCCCCGCGCAGTGTCGTGTCGGACAGGGTGGCACCCGCCAGATCCGCGTCGCTCAGATCCGCGTCGCCGAAGTCGACGTTGGTGAGCGTCACCGAGCGCAGTGTCGCACCACGGAGCTTCGCCCCCTCGAAGCTGACGTTGGTGAGCAGGCTCTCGTCGAGCACAGCGGTGCCGAGGTCGGCACCCCGCAGGTCGACCTCGCCGAGAGTGGCGGAAGCAAGCCGGGCGCGGCGCAGATCCGCGTCACGCAGGTCCACGCTCTCCAGCGACACTTCGGCCAGCTGCGCCCCGAAGAGGTTGCCGCGGCTCAGGTTCGCCTCGGACACCGAGCCTGTCAGTGCCGAGCCCTCCAGATTGACGCACCGGAGCGTCTTCTGCCACAGCTCAACCCCCGCGACGGCACGGCCCGACAGGTCCTTGCCCGTCCCGTCGGGACAGGTCCGGCCTTGCGCGCCCTCACCGCAGCCGGTCGCCAGGACGACGGGCAGGGCGAGTACGGCCGGACACAGCCGCAGACGCATCACACAGATCTTCACGAGCCACTCCTGGCGCAGTCGTGGCGGGGCAGGCGCATACACCCGAGCGGACGACGATCAGCCTCAGCCATGGTGCAGCCCGCAGCCGCGGTCATTTCGTGTCCGCGCGGAAGGTCGGCCGGAATGCCGCCGGCACGGTGACGTACGGGACGGTTGTGGGTCTCTTCGCCGAGGACGTCGACCGTACGCCCTGCTGCTTGGGCGGTACTCAGGCCGGAAGTGCCTCGGGCGGGGGAGCCAGGGCTCGGCCACGTTCCTGCCGAGGCATTCGCTGGCCCGCAATCCAGCCGTTCTGCGTCCTGGCTCACGCTCGTCATCAGTGACTCTCTCCGCCCCTCTGGAGAGGCCCAGCACTCCATCGGGGCTGATCCATGTACATCCATCCCATCCATCACACTCTGCGGACGCGTGGCGTGCACGTTGGGCAACGGTCCGCGACCGAGCGGGAGGCGGAGGGGGCGAGGCCGCACATACACCGGGGCGCTCGGATCCAGTCCGGCTGTCGCGTCCTTCAGCGCCGTCCTGAGCACCGCCTCGATCCACCATCGCGTCCCCCTGCGCACTGGATCAGTCACTGAAAGCGACCCGATGGGTCTCTGAAGATCGCTGGGCAACCGTCCTTGCCGGGCGCCGGCAGGCGCGTACCTCAATTGAGGTAGGCGCCTGCCCTTCGATCGAAGGGTCTCAACTTCGCTCGCGCGTACGGTGATTGAGGGCAGGGCCCCCTTCTACCGTCGGTGGAGCGGTTGCAAAGCCGCGGATCTCTTGCACCCGACCTTCGGAAGGACCCTCCTGGTGTCTCGCCCGCTCCCCCGTATGCCCCGTGTACTCGACCGCCTCAACCGTGGCGGACGCCGCAGGCTGGCGGTCGCGACCGTGGCCGGTGTGCTGGCCGGCGGTATCGCGGTCCCCGTCGTCGCCTCCGGTTTCGGCTCCGAGGCGGGCGCAGCCGCGGCGGCCAAGCCGCAGATCTCCAAGCCCGCAGCCTCCAAGACCGGCCCCGCCCCGACCGTGCGGGTGAACCAGGTCGGCTACCAGACCGAGAGCCCCAAGAAGGGCACGGTCGCGACCAAGGCCAAGAAGCCGCTGGCCTGGTCCCTCAAGGACGCGAGCGGCAAGGAAGTGGCTCACGGGATGACCACACCCGGCGGTGTGGACAAGTCCTCCGGTGAGAACGTCCATACCTTCGACTTCAGCGACGTCACCGAGAGCGGTCAGGGCTACAGCGTCACTGTCGACGGTCACAAGAGCGAGCCGTTCACCATCGCCGACGATCTGTACTCGCAGCTGCGCACCGATTCGCTCGCGTACTTCTACCACAACCGCAGTGGCATCAGCATCGACGCCGACCTCGTCGGCAAGGAGTACGCCCGCCCTGCCGGCCACGTCGACGGCGCGGCGTCCAGCGACGAGAAGGTGCCCTGCCAGCCGAAGGTCTGCGACTACTCCCTCGATGTCAGCGGCGGCTGGTACGACGCGGGCGACTACGGGAAGTACGTGGTCAACGGTGGTATCTCCGTCGCCCAGCTGATGTCCAGCTACGAGCGCACCCAGCACGCGAAGGGCGCCGACGCCGACGCCCTCGGCGACGGCCGGCTCGTCGTGCCCGAGCAGGGCAACGGCGTCCCCGACATCCTGGACGAGGCTCGCTGGGAGATGGACTTCCTGCTGAAGATGCAGGTGCCCAAGGGCGAGAAGCTCGCCGGCATGGCCCACCACAAGGTCCACGACAGCCAGTGGTCCGGCCTGCCGCTGAGGGCCGACAAGAGCGAGGGCAAGCGCGAGCTGCACGCCCCGTCCACCGCGGCCACCCTCAACCTTGCGGCGACCGCAGCCCAGGCCGCCCGCCTCTTCGAGCCGTACGACAAGGAGTTCGCCGCCAAGTCCCTGAAGGCGGCGCGCGTCGCCTTTGACGCGGCGAAGGCACACCCGGAGATGTACGCCGACCCCGGCGACGCCACCGGCGGCGGTGCCTACAGCGACTACAACGTCAAGGACGAGTTCTACTGGGCCGCGTCCGAGCTGTTCATCACCACCGGGGACAAGGAGTACCGCCAGGAGGTGGTGAAGTCCCCGCTGCACAACGACACCAAGGCGCTCTTCCCGAGCGGCGGTGTCTCCTGGCAGTCGGTCGGCGGGCTCGGCGCCCTGGACCTGGCCACCGTGCCGAACAAGCTGGGCGGGGCCGAGACCAAGGCCGTACGCAAGACCGTCACCCAGGCCGCCGATCGCTACGCCGCCGCCGCCCGCAACGCCGGGTACGGCGTCCCGTACGCCCCCGACGGAGGCAGCTACCAGTGGGGTTCCAACGGCCAGGTGCTGAACAACATGGTCGTCCTCGCCACCGCCCACGACATCACCGGCGACCGCAAGTACCGCGACGCGGTGACCAGCGGCATGGACTACATACTGGGCCGTAACCCGATGGGCCTGTCGTATGTCACCGGCTACGGCGAGCGGTACGCGCACAACCAGCACCACCGCTTCTGGGCCAAGCAGAAGGACGCCAAGCTGCCGCAGCCGGCCCCCGGCGCCGTGGCGGGCGGTCCGAACTCGTCGATCGACGACCCGCTCGCCCAGACCAAGCTCAAGGGCAGCGCCCCGGCGAAGAGCTACATGGACGACATCGAGTCCTGGTCCACGAACGAGATCACCATCAACTGGAACGCCCCGCTGGCGTGGGTGGCCTCCTACCTGGACGACCAGGCCTGATACGAAGGTCTGTGACCGCATAGGTCGAACGAGGAGGGCCGGGTCTCCCGGCCCTCCTCTTGCATGACCGGACAACTTGACAGCAGCCCTTGGGTGCCTCTGCCCCCAGTCGCCGGAGAGCCGCTCGTCGGTGCCGCCGTCCGCGGCACGGTCTGACGGTTCTCGGGGCGCTCGGCCGGTACGGGGCCAGTCGTGCGCGTCGTCCTCCGCCTGGCTGTCCCGGCATGCCGGGACAGCCGTCGGCGTGCACGCTGGGAGCAGGAGATCACCGCTCCGTCAGGAGGTCTGTGATGGCGACGGCCCTGCCCAGCCGTGACGCGTGGGACACCGAGGTGGTGGGGCGGCGTGTCGTGCAGTACGTGCTGGACGTCCTGATCTCCGCGCTGATCGTGCTGCCCCTGACCCTGCTCGTCGGCATCGGCGCGAACAGCGACAGCGGTACGACCGCCTGGGCGGTGCTCGCCGGGCTCCTGTGTGGGCTTCTCACCTTGTTCTGGTACTGGGTCCTGCGTCCGGTCGGCACCGGCCAGACCTGGGGGATGCGGCTGCTCGGCCTTCGCGTGGTCAGGGCCGACCGGTCGCCTCTGACCACGCGGGACGCCGTCGCCCGTCTGCTGTTGCTCGTCGTGGACGGCCTGGTCGGACTGATCGCGATGCGTCTGTCTGCCCGTCGCCAGCGGCTGGGGGACGTGGTCGCGGGCACTCTCGTCGTGCGTGACCGGCGAGTGCTCCGGGCCCGCGGTGGTGTGGTGCGTGCGACGTTGCCGCGGGACTGCCCGCGCGGCGTGTGAGCTGGTGAGCGAGGAGCGCCGAAGGGACAGGACCAGCGTGCGGTGCGTGCTGCAGCCATGCGGACCGTGCGGCTCTTTGCTCTGTTCGGCCGGCCGCACCGCCACATGGACCCGCGGAGTCGTGAAGTCCGCTCCCCACGCCGGGCCGAGAGGGGACTTCCCCGGTTGGCATCTCCTCACCCGACCGGGCCGCGCGAACGGGCCCGCTGTCACAGTGCTTCCTACGCTGGGCCCATGAGCGCTTCCCCAGCCTCCATGCCCTTCGACGGCCAGTACGGCGGCATCGAGCTGGAGAACGCCGCCTGTCTGCTGGTCCGCTGCCTGGAGGCGGAAGGGGTGGACTACGTCTTCGGCATTCCCGGCGACGAGAATGTCCGCCTGGCCGACGCACTCGCGAACTCCTCGATCCGATACGTCCTGGTCCGGCACGAGCAGGGCGCGTCGTTCATGGCCGAGATGTACGGGAGGCTCACCGGCCGGGCGGGTGTGTGCTCCGCGACGCTCGGGCCCGGCGCGGTCAACCTCCTGCTGGGCACCGCGGACGCGACGGCGAACAGCACCCCGCTGGTGGCGATAGCCGCGCAGGGAGCCTTGTCCCGCATGCACAAGGAGTCCCACCGGGTGATCGACCTGGTGCCGATGTTCGCCCCGGTCACCAAGTGGGCGGCGCGCGTCAACACGCCCGACGCGGTGCCGGAGACGGTACGCAAGGCGTTCAACACCGCACAGACCGAACGCCCGGGCGCCGTGTTCCTCGCCGTCCCCGAGGACGTCGAGGGGGCCTGCCCCACGAACTCGCTCGACCCGCTGCCGCAGAACACCGTGCGGGCGGACCCACCCTCGCCCGCCCTGGTGGCGCGGGCCGCCGAGGCGCTGACCAACGCTCGCCACCCGATGGTGCTGGCCGGGCACGGGGCGGCCAGGGGCGGCGCGTCCGCGGCGCTGGTGCTGTTCGCGAGGAGACTGAACGTGCCGGTGGCCACCACTTTCCACGGCAAGGGCGTCTTCCCCGACGACGACCCGAATGCGCTCGGCGCGGTGGGCCTCATGCGTCACGACTACGCCAGCTTCGGCTTCGACGAGGCCGACGTACTGGTCTGCGTCGGCTACGAGCTGCAGGAATTCGACCCGGAGCGGATCAACCCGCACGGGAACAAGCGCATCATCCACCTGCACCGCTTCCCTGCGGAGGTGGACGCCCACTACCCGGTGGCGGTCGGCGTCGTGGGCGACATCGCCCAGGCCCTCGACGCGCTCAGCGTTGCCGTACCGCGCCGTTTCGAGCACGGCACGACCGCCGCCGAGCGGATCCGGGCGCTGCTGGCCGACGAGCTGGCGTACGGCCGCGAGAGCGAGGCATTTCCCCTGGTGCCGCAGCGTGTGGTGGCCGACGTGCGTGAGGCGCTGGAGCGTGACGACGTCGTGCTCGCGGACACCGGTGCGGACAAGATGTGGATGGCCCGGCTGTACCCGGCCTACGAGCCGGACACCTGTCTGCTCTCCAGTTGCCTGTCCACCACGGGCTTCGCCCTTCCCGGTGCGATCGGCGCCAAGCTCGCCCGCCCGGACCAGCGCGTGCTGGCGGTGGTGGGTGACGGGTCGTTCCTGATGAACTCCCAGGAGCTGGAGACCGCCGTACGCGAACGGATTCCGCTGGTCGTGCTCGTCCTGGTCGACGGCGAGTACGGGCTGATCAACCGGAGGATGGAGCTGGAACTCGGGCGGCCCAGCCGCATAGGATTCGCCAACTCCGACCTGGTCGCCCACGCCGAGAGCTTCGGCGCCCGCGGCCACCGCGTGGACACCGCCGCGGACCTGCTGCCCTCCCTGCGCCGCGCCCTGGCCGAGGACGCCGTCTCGGTGATCGCCTGCCCCGTCGACTACACCGAGAACCTCCGCCTCAGCGACCGGCTCGGCGCCCTTTACAGCCCGATCTGATAGTCACACGCGGATGAGGGCGGCCCGATATGCCGTCACCTGCCTGCCCGTGCGGACCCTCGCCGGGCTCGTGATCGTCTCGGCCGTACGGGCCGTATCTCGCAGTACTGGGGTGGTGCCGGCAGCGGCACGGCCTGGTGACGCTGAGCCAGCGACGCTCGTCACACCGAGGTCGGCGAGACCGGCCAAAAAGTCGTAACGGGCTTACAGGGATATATTTGGCGAAACGGGAGTTCCGGGAGTGTCGAGCTGGGCTTCCTTTTCGTGTGCCGTCGCGTCGTGCCGGGTGCGGACTCTGTGCCGGTTTTAGGCGGTCGAAGTTCCCGATGGACCGGGAGTTACGACATGGGTTTCATCGCTCACCCCCTGTGGCGGGCAAGGCTCTTCCCTGAAGTGCTCGGCAGGCGTACGGCGGCTCTCTTCGCGCTGGTGGCCGGGGTGTACGTGGCCGTTTTCCTGGGGGTGCTCACCCGGTCGCCCCTGCTGGAACTCGACTGGCGCGTGGCCATGTGGCGGCCGTACAGACAGTGGCACGAGCCGGCAGGGCTGCTGGACGTCCTCGTCGTCGCAGGACAGCGCGGGCCGTCGGCGACAGTGGCGCTGGCCTGGCTGGGGTGGCGCTTCTGGCGGAGCCGGAACCCGCGCCCCCTGCTGGTCTTCCTGGCGGCGCTGCTGCTGCTCAATCTGAGTGTCGGTGCGGTCAAACTCGGCACCGGACGCCTGGGGCCCGGCTATGCGCACGCCATTGGATCCGACGAGCTCTTCCGGGGCGGCAACATGTTCCCTTCCGGCCACACGGCGAACGGTGTCGTCGTCTGGGGGACGCTGGCATACCTGGCCACGCGTCGTCGCAGGACAGTGGGCGTGCTGGCCGCGCTGGTCGCGCTGACGGTCGGGCTGACCACCGTCTACCAGGGATATCACTGGTTCAGCGACGCCCTGGGCGGTTGGGCTGCCGGGGCGCTGGTGCTGCTGGCCCTGCCGCGCTGCGAGCCTCTCGTCGAGCGTGTGACCGTGTGGGGCAGGGGACTGCGGGAGCGCCTGTGTGCGGAGCCTGTGCCCGTTCCCACGGCGATCACCGTCGTCGGGGCGCAGCGGCATCGCGGCCGTGGAGGGCGACACGGGGCGAGGGACGGGCCGTGTCCCGCCGGTGCGGCAGCGCGAAGTCCGTCGCCCTGCGCCCCGTGGTCGCGACACGCGAGCCCTTCCGTGGCGACGGCCGCCGCTCGATCCGGGGTCGGGGAATGGAATGAGCGTGGGCCGCCGCGGGTTCCCGGTGTGCCGGAAATGCTCGTTATGTGTGTCCCTTGAGTATCCGGGCGACCGGGATGAACCCATAGGGCGATGGCGACCGCGTAGGCCTCGGGGCGCGTACCGCGGGCAACCCGTGGTGGGTGCTGTGAGCCGCGCTCGACGACGGAGATCACCAGTGGCAGTTCATGTTTTGATCGCGGAGGATCATGCGGTGGTCCGGGAAGGACTACGCGCCTTCCTGAGCCTTGACGGCGACATCGAGGTGGCCGGTGAGACGGCCAACGGACGGGAGGCCGTGCGGCTGGCCCGGGAACTGAGCCCCGACGTGGTGCTGATGGACCTGATGCTGCCCGTCATGGACGGAATCGAGGCCACGGAGCACATCCGTCAGGAGCTGCCAGAAGTCAGAGTCGTGGCGCTGACGAGCGCCCTGGACGGTGGTGCGGTGATGGCGGCGGTCCGGGCGGGCGCGACGGGCTTCCTGCTGAAGAACGCGGAGGCCGACGAGCTACGGCACGCGGTGAAAGCCGTGGGGGCCGGGCGGACGCACGTCTCCAGCTCCGCCGTCGCCCGCCTGCTCGACCAGGTCACGGACGCGACCCAGCCGGAGCGTCTCACCGAGCGTGAGACAGAAGTCCTCGTCATGCTCGCCCGAGGCAAGGCGAACAAGGAGATCGCGCGCGAGCTGCGCATCGGGGAGCAGACCGTGAAGACGTACGTCAGCCACATCTTCGACAAGCTGGGAGTGCACAGCCGGACGCAGGCGGTCGCCCACGCGCTGCGGCTGGGGCTCGTGCCGGCCGGAGAACTCGCCCGCGGCCTCACCGCGACGGACGAGTTCCGGTGGTCGGCGTGAGGGACACCCCTCCCGCCACGATGCCGGCGGCACCGGACACGATGCCCGACGCCACGTCCGGCCGGAGCGGGCGGCCGCCGTACGGGGAAAGGCCCGAGGAAGTGCTCCTCGTGCTGGATCCCCAGGGGCACGTGCTGAGCGTCGGCTCGGGCGCCGCCTCCCCGGACGGTCACGGTTCGGCCGACCTGGTGGGGCGGCACGTCTCGCTCCTCTACCCGCCCGAGGACGCGGCGTCGGGCGGCGCGGCCCGCGCCCTGGACGCGGCCGCGGGCCTCGGCAGACACCGGGAGCACGCCTGGCGCCTTCGCCCGGACGGGGCGCGTTTCTGGGCCGAGACAGTCATCACGGCGACCCGGGACGCGCACGCACATCTGGTCGGCTACTGCGTGGTTGTCCGCGACATGAGCGCCCTCTGGCGGCACGAGCGCCGGGAGCGGGCGGTCGCCGAGGTCACCAAGAGCGTGGTCGAGTCCGGGCCCGGGTACGAGGTGCTGGCGCTGGCGGCGCGCCGGGTGCGGGAGTCCGTCGGCGCGGAGACGGTTCGCGTGCTGGCACTGGACTGGGGAGACACACCGACCGTGTGCGCCGTGGACGGCGTGGGGAACGGGGCTTCACACGGCCTTCTGATGCCGGGGGAGTCCGTGCTGGTGCGCGAGACGGCTCGTGGCGGACGACCCCGGATCTTCTCCGACACCGGCCAGGAGCCGTCGAGGCTGCGCACGGCGCTGCGCGAAGCCGGGCTGGCATCGGTCATGGATGTGCCGCTGACGGTCCGCGATCGGGTCGTCGGGCTGCTGGAGGTGGCGAACCGGCGGGGCGGGCGCTCCTTCACCTCCGAGGACCTGCGGATCGTGGAGCCGTTCACCGGGCCGACGGGGCTCGCGGTCGAGCGGTCCCGTGCGGAGGAGGACCTGGACCGGCTCGGCGGGCGCAGATCCCTGGTCGACCAGGACTCCGTACGGCAGGCACTGAACTCGGTGGCCGCCGAGGCGGTCACCCGCACCGGTGCGGTGCGCTGCGTGGTCTACCTGCTGGAACCCGGGGCGGGCCTGCGTCCGGTCGGCGGCCATGGTGGCACCGACGCCGATCCGCTCCCCTGTGGCGAGGCGGAGCGCTCCGTCACCCATCCCGTGGAAGTGGCGATGGAGGCGATCACGACGGCGGCCCCGGTGAGCAGAGGCTGCGAGGAGGAGGCGGCGGACAGGGATCCGGGACCCGCGCGAGCACCACGGGCCCCCGTCTCCGGGGAGTTCCTCACCTCCGTGCCGCTCTTGTGCCGGGAGGAGGCGGTCGGCGCCCTTTGCTGCCGGTTTCCCCAGGGCCGGCTTCCCGGTGCCGAGGATCTCGCGGCGCTCCAGACCCTCGCGGTCCGGGCCGCCGCGGCCGTGGAGACACAACAACTGTGGGCCGTGGCCCAGGAGCAGGCGACGCGCGAGGAGCGGCGGTATCTGGCCCGTGAGTTGCACGACTCCGTCTGCCCGGCCCTCTACGGCATCGCCCTGAACGCCCGCACCGCCCGCGAACTCCTCCGCCGCGGGGACACCGGGGCGCACCAGTCGATCGACTCCGTGCTCCGGCTGACCGACGCGGGGCTGAGCGAAGTCCGGACGATTCTGTGCCGGCTCAGCCCCGAGTCGCTGCAGACCGAGGGGCTGGTCACCGCTCTGAGCCGGTACGTCGGCCAGGTGCGCGTCCGACACACTGTCGCAGTCGAGGCGAAGTTCTCGGCCGAGCCGGACGCGGCACCGGAGACCAAGCACGCGCTCTACCGGATAGCCCAGGAGGCGCTGCACAACGTCATCCAGCACGCGGCGGCTCGGCATGTCCTGCTCCGCTTGTCCACGACGCCGGACACCATCACGCTCGTCGTCACGGACGACGGCGTGGGCTTCGACACCGGCGGGTCCTTCCCCGGCCACCTGGGCCTGCGTTCCATGCGGGAGCGGGCGCGTGAGGCGGGCGGCACGCTGGAGGTGGACAGCCGTCTCGGGCAGGGGACCCGGGTCCGGGTCGCCATCCCCGCACGCCCGGCACCGGACGGCCGGGGCGCCGTACGCCCCACGGCGGACCGGTGACCGTGCCGCTCCGGCCTTTCCCCAGGTCAGCGCCGGGCGCGCACGTCTGCCGCGTACGCGCGGCCCGGCCAAGGCGTCTCTCGCCGCGCGATCCGCTGGCTTGCGCACGCACTCGCGCTGATGGGGGAGGGGACCGAGGCGCGGGAGGTCTTCGGGCGGGCCGCCGCCTGCGCGAACGAGGTCGGTCTGCCGGTGGAGGAAACCGGTCTGGTCAACGCGGCCTGGGCGATCGGCCGGGCGGAAGCGGGCGCCTACGGCTGAGAGGCCGCGGACATGATGTCCGCGGCCTCTCTCCGCTCACGCCCCGGTGCGCGGGGGACTACTGCGAGGACTTCGCCGCCTTCGACTGCGGCAGCGGGTCCTGGTACGTGCCGACCAGTGCCTTCTTGCCGGAGTCCACGGTCGTCCAGTCGTCCTTGAGGACGCCGCCGGTGTCACCGGAGTTGGGGTTCCAGCTCCAGTAGGTGTAGCTGAGGCCGTTCTTCTTCAGGTACTGCATCAGGCTCTTCTGCCAGACGGCCTCGGTGCTGTTGCCCGTGCTCTTCTTACCGCCGAACTCGCCGAGCAGCACAGGAGCGGTGTTGTCCTTCTTGAGGAAGCCCCAGTGCTTGTCCCAGAAGGCGGGCATGTTGTTCGGGAAGCTCTTGTCCATGAACCAGTTCTGGTTGTAGACGCCGGGCCCGTAGTCGTGCGCGGAGTAGACGACCTTGTTGGCCTCCTTGAGCTTCACGGGGTGGTCCTTGGCACCCCGCAGCTCGCCGCCCCACCAGGTGGACTCGTCCTTGTACTTGTCATTGCCCTCGACGAAGACCAGCCAGTCCGGGTTGACCGAGTGGATCGTGTTGCCAGCCTTCTCGGCGGCCATCTTCCAGTCGGTCTTGGGGTTTCCGTCGCCCCAGGTGGCCTGGCCACGCGGTTCGTTGTGCAGGTCGGCGCCGATGACCCGGTCGTTGCTCTTGTAGCGGTCGGCCAGCATCTTCCAGTCGGACAGCCACTTGCTCTCGGAGAGCTTGTCGGTGTACCAGAGCTCGCTCTGGCCGTACTGGTCCGGGCGGTGCTGGTCGAGGATGACCATCATCCCGTGATCGGTGGCGCTCTTGACGACCTTGTCCATGATCTGGATGCCGTTGAGGCCCTTGAGCTCGGGGTTCTTCTTGAAGTCGATGCCGGTGGGCTTGCTCTTGGCGTCGAAGAGCTCGTTGGAGTACGGCAGCCGGAGGGTGTTGAACCCGGTGTCGACCATCTGCTTGACCATGGAATCGAGGTTGCGGGCCCACAGGCCGTGCGGCGCGAAGGTGCCGGTCTCCAGGCCGAACCAGTTGACGCCGGTCAGGACCACCGTCTTGCCCTCGGCGTCCACCATGTCGCCGCCCTTGGTGTGCAGCGGGCCGTGCACCCCGGACGCGGCGGTCTTTCCGGAGCCGCTCACAGAGTCCACTGTAAACGCGCTGACGGTTCCGCCGACGGCGGCGACGGCGACGGCCGCCCCCGCGACGCCCAGCGTCAGCCGGCGTCGACTGCTGCGTCGCTTCTTCCCCTCGGTCGTCGATTCGGAAGACACAGACGTGGTCGGGTCGGTGTGGTTTTCCAGGGGGGAATTCATGCGGTGAGACTCCTGAGGAATTCGGGTGCGTCGGTCTTGAGAATGCTGATGGAGGGCGTTTTCGCCGACGAGTCCGGGCGCTCCTTGTGTGGCTCGGTGGCCGCGGAAAGATGGACGAGCAAAGCCATGGGAAGCAGTTCGCCGAGCCGGTGGGATTCCTGGGTCGCCGTATCCGTGTCGACCAGGATGATGTCCGGCGTCAAGTCGCTGATCTGCGACATTGCCTCGGTGATAGTGGCGACGGCGCCGGCGAGTTCATATCCCGGCTCCTCTTCCACGAGTTCGGCGAGAGCCGTCAGTACGTGCGGATGAGGCTCCACGACGAGAACTCTTTTCATGGACGGCGGTCTCCTTCGGGCTTTTCGCTGCCATGCCCACGAGACTAGGAAAAGAGTCGGGTTCAAATCGCCGTACGACCGAGCGAATTCCGGGCACGCCAATCGGCCGAATCCGGGCTACCTCAATTGAGGTAGACCGAATTCGGCCGATTAGTTACTTACGTCTCTTATGCGTGTCAGGAGAAGATGCGGGGTTTCCGTCGCGTCATCGGGCGAGCCGGTAGGCGTACTGCGCGTCGAAGGTTCCCGCGGCCGCGGCGCAGCCGTCGGCCTGGCCTGGCGGTTTCACCCATAGGTAGGCGTCGACACCACGGACGCCGGTGTCCGTCGTCGGGGTCTGTCCCAGGCGGCGGCCGGGTGGATCGCAGGTGCGGTTGCCGCGGGCCGGTCCGGCTCCATTGCGGCTGGTGTCGATCACCATGCTCAGGCGGCCGCTGTCGAGTTCCCGGAGCACCGAGTAGCCGTAGTCGATCTCGTCACGGGTCCTATTGAAGTTCGAGACGTTCAGCGCGATGCCGTCCCCGTAACGGGTGGCACCGGCGCGCCGGAGGCGGTCGGCCATGGTCCGGGCGGAGTGCCAGCCGGAATTGCCCGCGTCGTAGTACACCGAGGCGCGCGGAGCGTCGCGGTGCAGTACGCGGCCCGCGTGGGACAGGGCCGCGTACCGATCCCGCCGTTCCCGGGAGCTGAGGCAGTCGGCGAGCGCGAGCGCGTCCGGTTCGAGGACCACCAGTGCGTCGGATGAACCGATTCCCCGGGCGAAGCCCTCGATCCAGTTCCGGTAGGCGGAAACGTCCCCCGTGCCGCCGGTGCTGTACCCGGAGCAGTCGCGGCGGTGCACGGCATAGGGGACCAGGACCGGCAGCGCGCCCCGTGCCCGGGCCGCGTCGACCACGGCGCGTACCTCGCCCTCCACCTTCTGCGGATCCGCGTCGGTGACCCAGGATCCCTGGGGCCAGGAGGCGATGCGCTTCCGGATGACCGCTGACCGGGGGTCCCGGTGGTGCTCGTGCACCCAGCGGGCGGCCGGGGTGTCGGGGGCGGTGTACAGACGGGTTGCCGCGGGGAAACGCGCTTCCGGCAGGGCGGGCGGCAAAGCGGCGCCGGTACGCGGGTCAGGGAGGAACGGGGCGTTGGTCACTGCCGTGGAGACCGCCACAAGGAGGCCGAGAGCGGCCAGCAGGGCCCCCAGCCGCACCCTCCAAGGACGTGGATGCGCGCGCCCCGGGGCCGGTGTTTCGGGGCGCGCGCGCTGGGGGACGGGGCCGCTCAACCGGCTCGCCGTCAGTCGTCGTCCGACGGAGTGACGCTGCGCCGGATCAGGAGCCATGAGATGACGGTCAGTACGAGTAGCGTCGTGGTCACGGCCAGTACGATCAGCGCCGGTCCGGCATCGGACGAATCGGACGTGGCGCGGCTCTCGGCGTTCGCCGCCCGGTCGTTCTGCAAGGCGCTCACGGGTTCGGACGAGGCGGCCCGCTTCGCCAGCGCCGCAGCGGGGGCGACGACCCCCCAGCCGTACCGCGCATCCCAGTTCGCCTTGCCCTGCTGAGTGGCTGTCCGGGTCAGTGCCCGGGTGACCTGGTCGGCCGTCCACTTCGGGTGCTCGGAGCGCAGCAGCGCGGCCGAGCCCGCCACCCAGGACGCCGCGAGCGCGGTGCCGGAGCCGGTCCAGTAGTCGCGGCTCCGGGCGGTGGTCAGGATGTCGACACCCGGCGCGGCCAGGTCCACATCCTTGCCGTGGTGGGAGTCCGGCCAGAGCGCGCCCTTCTTGTCGACGGCGGTGACTGAGAGGACATCCGGATAGGCGGCCGGGTAGGTCTTGGCGTTGCCGGTCCCACCCGTGTCGCCCGCACCGGCCACGACCAGGGCGTCCCGGTCGGCCGCGAACTCGACGGCCGTCTTGAGGTCGTCGCTCGGGCGGGGGAAGCCGACGGTGACGTCGATGACCTCGGCTCCCTGGCGCGCGGCGTCCATGATCGACCTCGCGGTCGCGGCGGTCAGGGCCTTGTTGTCGCGGTAGACGCTGAAGGGCAGGATGCGTGCCTCCGGAGCGAGCCCGAACAGGCCGTCGCCGGCATAGCTGCGGCCGGTTCCGGCGATCACGCCCGCCGCGTGGGTGCCCTGTACCGCCGCGGAGCCCCCCTCGTCGCGCACGCCGTCGACATCCTTGCTCTTGACGACGCGGCCCGCCAGGTCGGGGTGGGCGGCGTCGACCCCGGTGCCGATCACCGCGACCGTCACGCCCTTGCCCCGGGTGATGTCCCAGGCCTTCTCGGCCTTGAGAGCGGTCAGCGCCCACTCGGACTCGCGGAGGGCTCCGGAATCAGCCTGGGCGGTCGTGCCGGGGGCGACAACAGCGAGTGCCAGCGCCGCCGCGGCGGCTCCGGCGCGTGTGGCGAGCGCGGGGCCCGATGTCCTACGACCTGCCATGGCGAGGCACCTACCTCTGGTGCTGGAATGTGAGGCCGGGCCACCGGAAGCGAGGAGGACGGCCCGGCCGTCCCGACCCAGTGCTCCCGACAGGACACCGGGCCTGGACTCCGCTGCTCGCTCCATCGTCCGCAGCCGAGGGGTGGCGTTGCACCCGCCGATGGGGGAGAGGGCGCTCCCCTCTTCGGGGGAGCAGAAGGGGCGGCTGTTCCCGTCTTCCGGGCCTGATCTCCGGCTTCTCCCCCAAATGGGGGACCGCGATGGCTCCCCCGAAAGCGGGCATGCCGCTCACCCGTTTACGTGATGTTCGCGACTGCTCGCGCGTGCAGGCTGGTGTCGGAGGTCCCGCCGGGCGGGGCCGCAGCGCTCTCGCCTCGGAGGAGCCGCGATGCACTACTTCCGAACGGTACCGGTCCACACCGACGAGCCACGAGCGGCGGGGGAACCGGCCCGAGCGGCGGGGGAACCGGCCCGGAATACTGCCCCCCAGGCCCGCGGCGGCTGGATCAGAAGGCTTCCGACGAGCCGGGTGCTGCGGTTCGCGGTGGTCGGTGGCGCGGGCACGGTCGTGAATACGGCAGCCCTGTACGTCCTTCATCGCCTGCTGAGTGTGCCGCTGGTCGTCGCGTCGGCGGTGGCCGTCGAGCTTGCCGTGGCCCACAACTACGTGCTGAACGACCGGTGGACCTTCGCGGTGCGTGCGCCGTCGCTCAGGCGGTTCGGGAAGTTCAACATGTCCATGCTCGCCGGCCTCGCGGCCAATGTGCTCGTCGTGTGGACCCTCGTACACGTCGGAGTCCATCTCCTGGTGGCGAACCTCCTCGCCATCGCTGCCGCCTTCTCGGTCAACTACGCCTCCAGCGTGCAGTGGGTGTGGGGCAGGACCCGGAGGAGGAACCGATGATGACGCTCCTGCTGTACACCGGACTGGTTCTGATCTCCATCCTGCTCACGGTGCAGTCGGCCCACGTCCTCTACTTGATGCTCTACACCTGGGATCAGCCGCAGGCGGAGGCGAAGGCGAAGGTGCCGGAGGAGTTCCTGCCACCGGAGCTGTCGTTCAGCGTGCTGCTGCCCGCCCGGCACGAAGAGGACGTCATCCAGACCACCATCGACCGTGTGGTGCGCGCCGACTATCCGGCCGAGTTGCTGGAGGTCTTCGTGATCTGCTCGGCGGACGACACCGGCACGATCGGCAAGGCCGAGGAGAAGATCGCCGCACTCCATCGGGAGGGGCTGCACAACGTCGAGGTCGTCGTCTTCGACGACAAGCCCGTCAACAAGCCGCACGGCCTCAACGCGGCTCTGCCCCAGGCGAGTAATGGCGTGGTGACCATCTTCGACGCCGAGGACGACATCCACCCGGCCATCTTCGACCTGGTCAACACGGTGATGATTCAGGACAAGGTCAAGGTCGTCCAGGCCGGCGTGCAACTGATGAACTATCAGTCCACCTGGTACTCGGCATTGAACGTGCTGGAGTACTTCTTCTGGTTCAAGAGCCGCCTGCACTACCACGCCATTGAGGGTTCCATTCCGCTCGGCGGCAACACCGTGTTCTTCGAGCGCGAGCTGCTGGTGCGGCTCGGCGGCTGGGACGAGTACAACCTCACCGAGGACGCGGAACTGGGCCTGCGGGTGTCCGCCGCGGGAGAGCGGGTGAGGGTCGTCTACGACGACCGGTACGTCACCAAGGAGGAGACGCCGCCCACACTCGAGCAGTTCATCCGCCAGCGCACCAGGTGGAGCCAGGGCTTCATGCAGACTCTGAAAAAGGGCACCTGGAAGCAGATGCCCACCCGCAAGCAGCGCTGGCTCGCCTTCTACGTGCTGGCCTTCCCGCATGGACAGGCCCTGCTCGGCCTGTACCTACTGGTCTCCCTCGGCATGATGTTCTTCCTCAAGGTGCCGGTGCTGATCGCGCTCATCTCCTGGCTACCCGTACTGATGCTGGCGGCGCACTTCGTGACGCAGACCGTGGGCCTGTACGAGTTCACCGACGCCCACGGCCTCCAGGCCACTCCGAAGGCCGTGCTGAAAATGGCCATCGCCTGGTACCCGTACCAACTCGTCCTCTCCTACGCCGCGCTGCGCGCCATGCGACGCCAGCTGACCGGCCAGAACAACTGGGAGAAGACCCAGCACGTCGGCGCTCACCGGGCCGAGTCGTCGGGGGCGGACTCCGATGCCGCGTGAGATGAGACGGCGTGGGACAGGACCTCGTGCGACGAGGCCCCAACTGGCCGTCGTACATGAGGGGCAGTCCGCACCGACCGGACGAGCCCCGGCGCCGACCCGGAAGGACACACGGCCGGTCGTCAAGCTGGGCCGGTTCCCCGAGCTGGGGCAGCGCGGGCGGATCGCGCTGGGAGCCGCTGTGGTCACCGGGCTGGTCACGCACGGCTGGCACCTGTTCCAGTACCCGTTGTACCTCACCGACGAGGGCATCTACATGCAGCGGGCCTGGTCGCTGGTCCGGCAGACCCGGCTGTCGCCGTACACCTACGACTACGACCACGCGCCCGGCGGCTGGATCCAGCTCGCCGGCTTCGCCTTCCCGCTGCCGGGCCAGTTCGAGACGTTCGGCAACGCCATCAACACCGGCCGGTTCCTGATGCTGCTGGTCCACCTGGTCAGCGTGGCCCTGCTTTTCGAGATCGTCCGGCGGCTGAGCGGCAGCATCCTGGCCGCCTCCGTTGCCGCGTTCTTCTACAACGTCTCGCCGCTCGCCGTCTATTACCAGCGGCAGGTCCTGCTGGACAACCTCATGATGTTCTGGGCGCTGCTGAGCCTGTACCTGCTGATCGGCCGCGACATGAGGATCCGGCACGCGGTGGGTGCCGGCTCCGCATTGGGCATCGCGCTGATCACCAAGGAGAACGCGCTCTTCTTCGTCCCCACCCTGGTGTACCTGTTGCACCGCAGGGTGAAGGGCTCCACCCAACGCCGGTTCACCAGGTCGCTGTGGCCGTTCGCGATGGTGATCCCGCTCGGTGCCTACGTCCTGTACGCGGTGCTGAAGAACGAGCTGGTGCCCAGTGGCCTCGACTTCGACCTGAACAACCCGCCGGCCGATCACGTGTCCCTGCTCTACACCTTGTGGTGGCAGCTCAACCGCAACCAGGGATCCCTGCTCGGCCAGGGCAGCTTCCTGTACAACAGCTGGCTCCCGAGGGACGGACTGTTCCTGGTCCTCGGTCTGCTCGCCATGCTGGCCGCCCTGTACTGGGGGCTCAGGGACCGTCAGCGCAACCTGGGATTCCTCGTGGTCGGCACGATGGCCGTCGCCTATGCCTTCTATCTCGTGCGGGGCAGTGTCCTGCTGGACTTCTACATCGCTCCGATGATCCCGCTGTTCGCGATGAGCATCGGCATGGTGACCGATCGGCTGGTGGGGCGGCTGCGTCCCCGGCTGCGGATCGCAGTGCCGGCCGCGGCTGCGGCAGTGCTGTTGCTCGTACCGGTGACCGGCTATCTGCTGACGGTCAATGACGAGGGGCGGGTGGCGGTCGCGGACCAGTACCACCCGAAGTTGAACCTGACCCGTATGCAGGAGCAACAAGTCGCCTGGATACGGGAGAACGTCCCGTCGGACGCGCGGATCATCATGGACGACGACCTGTGGAGCGCACTTCACGACGTCCCTCCGTTCTATCCGTTCGCGCACTCCCATTGGAACGCCTCAGCCGACCCCGACGTACGCGACAGACTCTTCGCCAAGCGATGGCAGAACATCGACTACATCGTCATGTCCAACAAGATGCGGCAGTCAATGAACGGCAACAACGGCGACGGCCGCGAGAACTGGATCCTGGCCGGACTGAAGAACGCGAAGAAGGTCTGGGAGACGGGTCAGGGCGACATCAAACTGCAGATCTACCGGGTCGGTTAGCCCCGGGCCGAGGAGGTGAACGTCATGCCGGAGAACCCCGAGAACAGGGAAGAGGACATACCGGAAAGCCTCGAGGAGGACGAACAGGCACCTCCAGGAGCACCCGGAGGAAAGAAGAGTGGGTTCACCTGGAAGAGGTTCCTGATGGCCGCCATCGCGCTCATCGTCGTCGGGTCCCTCTTCCAGATCGCGAGAAGCAGCGGATTCGGCGGCGCTCTGAACACGACCGGCGACAAGTCCCAGCACCAGAAGAGCGCGCCCAAGGAGATCAAGAAACCGACCAAGAAGCCGAAGTCGGTCAAGCTGGGGAACCAGAAGATCCCGCGGGAGTCCGGGCCGGTCATCGTGCTCAACCCCGGCCTGGTCACGCCCGGTGGCAAGGCCACCGTCGAGGGCGCGGGCTTCGACGCGAAGTCCACCGTGGACCTGTTCCTGAAGACCTCGGCCAAGAAGAGCGAGGGAAAGAGCATAGGCACGGCGAAAACCGACAAGACCGGGTCGATCAACGCACAGATCGCGGTGCCCGAGAACGTCAACCGGGGCGCCGTCCTGGTCGCACAGCAACGCGACGCCGACAAGGTGGCCGAGGCCCAGTTCGTCTCGGGCGGCGTGGTCGGCTCGGTGAAGATCAGCAAGGCGGTGGGCAAGCCCGGGGACCGTGTGTCTCTGAGCATCCGGGGCTTCGGGGCCGGGGAGAAGATCGACGTCTTCTGGGGCCGCGTCGGCGGAAAGCCGGACGCCAGCCTGACCGCCGACGAATCCGGCGGCATCGGCCGCGCCGACGTCAAGGTCGGCGTCGCCCCCACCGGTGTCAGCACGCTGATCCTGGTCGGTGAGAAGAGCAAGACCACGGCTACCGCGCCCTTCCAGATCCTGGGCTTGTACCCGACGCTCAAGTCGTCGCCGTACGCCCTGAAGTCCGGACACCGGATCACCGTCTCCGCCGGCGGGTTCGCCCCGGCGGAGCGTGTCCTGTACTACATCAACAGCGCCAGCGGCGTCCCTGCCTTCACCGCCACCGCCGACGCCAACGGCAAGGTCGGGTCCGTGTCCTTCGACGTGCCCTTCGGCTTGAAGGGCAAGCAGAGCCTCACCGCGATCGGAGAGCGCACCCGGGCCGTGGTCCGCTCCGGCTTCCAGGTGATGCCCTACACGCCGGCCGCCGAGCCCAGCGCCTACTCCGGCAAGGCCGGTACGGCGGTGAGCTTCTATGTCACCGGCTTCGCCGCGAACGAGACCGTGACCCTCTACGCCGGCGGCCCGGGCGGCGACGGCAAGAAGGTCACGACCTTCCAGGTCGACGCCAAGGGCAACGCGGAGGCCGTGGGTTCGTACCCGATCACCAAGGCCGACGAGGGCGGAGTGACCTTCAAGCTCGTCGGCAGCAAGAGTGGCGGAGAGGCCAAGGCATCCGTCAACTCGGCCAAGGGGGAGGGTCAGCAGGACCAAGGTCAGCAGGACCAGGGACAGCAGGACCAGGGTCAGCAGGACCAAGGTCAGCAGGACCAGGGACAGCAGGACCAGGGACAGCAGGACCAAGGTCAGCAGGACCAAGGACAACAGGACCAAGGTCAGCAGGACCAGGGACAGCAGGACCAAGGTCAGCAGGACCAGGGGTAGTAGACCGGACGGGCCGGACGAACGGCCGGAGCCGCACGGCGACCGACACGGGAGGAGCACACCATGAGCGTCGTCTTCGGGCCCAACACCCGACGGGTCCTGCAGTTTCTCACCCACATCGAGGACCTGTCGCCGCAGGAGATCGACCGGGTGGCCGGCCTGTGGCGGCAGACGTCCAGCCAGACCCGCGCCGAGGCGTGGGCCGAAGTCCGGCGCACGACCACGGACGAGGAGCGCTATCGCATTCTCGTGGCGGCGTCCGTGGCCCGCCGGGCGGCCCTGGACGCGGCGCTGAGCCACCAGAGGCACGACTGGGCGTTCTGGGCAGCGGTGTGGGACGCGGTGATGGCGATCGCGGTCTGCGACCGGATCGGCGGCCACTACGACGTTCTGATCGCCCCGGTTGCCGCCGTGATGCCCTCCCTGGGCGTGTGCCGGCGCGACCAGCTCGGCCCCCGCCACCTGCCGGACGCCGTGCTCGGGAGGAGCCGGCGGCCATGACTCACCGCATCCCGGTCATGGTGGCCGACAACGACGCCGAGGTCCGCGAGGCGCTCGCCGACCTGGTCGAGTCCCACCCGGCCTTCGAACTGGTGGGCCTGGCCGTCGACCACGCGCAGACGGTCGCGGTGGCCGCCCGGACGCATCCGCGGGTCCTGGTCCTGGACGTGCAGATGCCCAAGGGCGACGCCCCCACCACCGTACGCACCCTCCGTGAACGCGCGCCGGACACGAGGATTCTGGCCCTCTCCGCGTACGCCGACCGGGAGACCGTGACCGATGTGCTCCTCGCCGGGGCCGTCGGATATCTGGTCAAGGGCGCGCCCGCGGAGGAGATCCTCGAAGCCATCACCCGCGCGGCCCGTGGCCAGTTCAGCACGTCGGCCGAACTGGCGGAGGCCTACCTGGAACCACTGCGGCGCGTCCCCAGACCGCCGGTGCCCGGGGCGACAGCCGCTCTCACCCGTATCGACGAGAAGGCATGCCTGGACGTGCTCGAACAGGCGCCTTGCGGCGTGCTGGTCGTAGGGGCCCAGGACCGTGTCGAACTCGCCAACGGCCACGCCCGGCACATGTTCGGTTATAGCGCGTCGGAACTGCGCGGCAAGCGGCTGCGCGACCTGCTGCCCGAACATTCCGGTGCCGGTGTGGCCACCGAAGAGCTGATCGCTCCGGTCACGCCGGGTCTGCGCCGGGACGGCTCGGAGTTCCCCGCGCGGATCGGCGGCGGCCGACTGCGGGGCGGGCGTCCCCGTCGCGTGGTGTACGTGACGGACCTCGGCGAGGCGGGCGGGACCGGTGATCGGCTGCACCAGCTCGTCGAGTCCTCTCCCGACGCGATGCTGGTCGTGGACGCCGAGGACCGCGTCCGCCAGGCCAGCCCCCGTGCCGAATCCCTCTTCGGGTACAGCCACGAGCAGTTGATCGGCACGCGACTCGAGGTGCTGCTGCCCGATCAGCCGTTGACCGTCTCACTCAGCGACTGGGCCGATCCGCGCCAGGAACCGGCGGGACGCCGCGTGGAACTGGTCGGCCGACGCCAGGACTCCAAGCAGTTCCCGGTCGATGTGAGCGTCAGTCCGCTGCGCACCGCCGGGAACGTGTTCGCCGTCCTGACGGTACGGGACATCACCGAGGTGCAGCGCGCCCAGTTCGTCCTCGAACGCAGCCTGGAACTCCTGGAGGGTACCGACCGCGACCGGCAGGCACTGCTCAGCCACCTCATCCACGCCCAGGAGGAGGAACGCCGGCGCATCGCCGCCGACATCCACGACGACACCATCCAGGTCATCACCGCCGCCGGCCTGCGCCTGCAGCAGCTGCGCAGGCGGCTGACCGACCCCAAGGACGTCCAGGTGATGGACCGGCTGGACGAGACCCTGAAACTTTCCCTCAGCCGCCTGCGCCAACTCATCTTCGATCTGCGGCCCCCCGACCTGGAGCACGGCAGCCTGGCCACCGCCCTGCAGACGTTCCTCGACCGGATGCGCGTCGAGACCGGCACGCACTACAAGTTCGAGGACCGGCTGGAGACCCCTCTGTCCGTCGAGCCCATGGTGCTCCTCTACCGGACCGCCCAGGAAGCCCTGATGAACGTGCTCAAGCACGCTCGGGCCAAGACAGTCCGAGTCCAACTGCTCGGCCTCAACGACGGCTGCCTGATGCGGATCGTCGACGACGGCGCGGGCTACGACCCCCTCGAAGTCGAGTCCCGCCCCGGTCACCTGGGCCTCACCCTCATCCACGAACGCGCCCAGATGGCGGGAGGCTGGAGCCGCGTGGAGAGCGAGCCGGGAGTAGGCACCACCGTCGAGTTCTGGGTTCCGATCGAGGGGACGCCCTCACCGTCCACGGAATCCGGAACGGAGGAGAACGGCACGTCCGTGCCGAAGGACCCCGGGCCATGAACCAGGCACCCGAACTCACCAAGGTGCTCCTTGTCGAGGACCACCGGGCTGTCGCCGAGGGACTGTGGGCCCTGCTCGACGAGTACGACGACCTGACCGTTGTCGGCTGGTCCGACTCCGTGGCCGAAGCCGTGCCGATGACGGAGCAACTCTCTCCACAGGTGGCGCTGATCGACTACCGGCTGCCCGATGGCACCGGTGCGGAGGCCGCGGCCCACATCCGCGCCCACGACCCCGCCATCGCGGTCGTGTTCCTCAGCGCCGACACCAGCGACGCCGCTCTGCTGGCCGCGGTCGAGGCCGGCGCCAGCGGATACCTGCTCAAGTCGGCGGGCGGCGACGAGATCGCCACGGCCATCCGTTCCGCGGCCGCGGGCGAGACCCTCATTCCCGCCCGCACTCTCATGGAAGTTCTCGCCCGCCACCGTGAGAGCACCCGTGCCTCCGCCCGGCAGACGGAACGTCTGGAGAGCCTCACCGCGCGAGAGCGGGAGATCCTCGCCCTCATGACCCAGGGCCTCGACAACCGGGCCATCGCCGACCACCTCACCATCAGCTACGCCACCGTGCGCACTCACGTACGCGGGATCCTGGAGAAGCTGGACGCGCGGTCCCAGTTGGAGGCGGTCGCCAAGGCCACCGATTGGGGCTTCCGCCCGCCGCAGCCCGACCCGGCACCGGAGCCGGACGGACCGTGACGGCGCGGGCCCGGAATGTGAACCGGTAGGAGACAGGCCGTACGAAGGTGGACGCGTACTGAGCCGAGCGCCGTGTCAGCCGATGTCGAACGCCGGACCGGTGATGGTCAGCCCGAGGTCCCCACCGGCGTGAGAGATGAGGGCGAGCAGCATCAGCGAGGCCCCGGCCAGCGCTATGTCCTTCAGGAACTGGACCATTTCCAACTGCCGGGACTGGGCGTCGCTCTCCTTCCAGAACGCGTGCATCAGCAGCGCGGTCGGGATCAGGAACACGGCCAGCAGCAGCGCGCCGAGGTCGGCCCAGATGCCGAGCAGGACGCTCAGTGAGCCGACGAGGAGCAACAGACCGGTGCCGCGGATCACTGCGTCGGAGGACGGGGCACCTTTGGATGCGGCGTACTCGGCCATCGTCCTGGTCTGCGTGAAGTGGCTGAGAGCCGAGGCGAGGAAGAGGGCCACGAAGAGGATGCGGCCGATGAGTACCAGGACGTCCATGATGACCTCCGGCCATGGAATGCTGGAGCAGGGACAATCTGTACAAAAGGGTACTCTTCGACTACGTCCGCTGCGGTCCGTGCAGGAGTGGAGCGCGGACTCGGGAGTGAGTGAAGGGTTTCCGTCATCGTGGAGGAATGGCTGCCGCACGCGCAGAGGGGGCGGGACAAGGCGTTCGCGCGGTGCGTGCTGCCCGAAGTGGAGATGCTGCTGCGGGTGGCGACCACGCTGACCGCGCTGACCGCGTGGTCGGGTCAGGCCGAGGAACGGGTGCGGGACACCCCGCTGCGGGCGTACCGGATGTGCGAGCGGTACGACGGTCGGCAGCCGCGGGCCTGGCTGCTGACCCTGATGCGTCAGGCGCGCACCGAACGGCGTCACGACGGCGGATCACCAAGGTCGCACGACGGGATGACGGTCCTGTCGGGGCGTCGGTGGGCGCGCTCGGGCGCCCGGAGAAAACGCTCGTGGTCGGACCGGCGTTTCACGAGGTCGTGGACAGCGCGCCGGAGGCTTTGCTGGTCAGGTGCGGGCAGGTGGTGCGCAGGGCGGACATCGACGGCCTGTCGTACGCGGAGGCGGCCGCTCTGCCGGGTACGCGTGACGCGACCGTGACGAGGCGACTGCGCCCAGCGCGCAGGCGGATCCGTGTCCGGCCGGCTGCGGCCGGGCTGGTGCCAGGACGAGGTGAATGGTGAACATGTGGTCGAAGCGCGTACGGCCCGCCGAGCGCAGGATGTACTGCATGCGGGTGGCCCGGATCCTGCAGGCGTATCTGGACGGGGAGACCGGCGAGGCCACCGCCCGCCGGGTGACGGCCCATCTGGAGGACTGCCGCCACTGTGGACTAGAGGTCGAGACCTACCGGAAGATCAAGGACGCGCTCGCCCGCCGGTCGGAGCCGGACGCCGACGCGGTCGAGCGGCTGCGGGGTATTGCCGAGGGACTGCTGCACGGCGGTGGGAACGAGGACGAGGGGTGCGTACACAAGGGGCTTGACCCACTGCCCTGAGTGGAACATGCCGCCGGTTCGCGCTGGCCGTCGCGGGCACGTACGCGGACTTCGCGTCCATGGCCCAGGACGGGCTGCGGGCCGTGCTGTCGTCCCGTGCGGGCGAGTGGACCGGCGAGGGCGAGGGCGGTGCGGTCCGGCGCGGCATGGAGGGGTTCGGCCGGTCGGACGTGCACCCCGATGGCCCGGACGGGGTACGGAAGCTGAGCGCGGCCGGGTCCCGGCTGATGAGTCGCTCCTGTCTGATCCCAAGGCGCCCCAGGTTGACGCCGTTTAGGCCCTGAGATCGGGTTGCACCCGCCGGTACCACGAAACATGACGCGACGCCGCCCGTACCCCGGCGACTTGTCCGGCGCGCGCTGGGAGTTGATCGGACCCACGTTCACCGCCTGGACAGCGGACGCCCGCCCGCCGAAGGGAATGGGGAGGCGCCGTCAGCGGGTTCCCTGCGTGCAAAGGGCCGTGTCCGGGCGCCGACGCCCCCTGTTGGCAGGTGGGCAGGGGTACGGATTGCCCGGGCGCTCGGGGTGAGCGGTCTGGTTCCCCGCTGAGCCGTGCCCGAACGCCGGTGGTTGGGGTGTGCGGGTGCCGGAGCCGTCGTTGCGCAGACGACGACGTCGGCGCGACGGCCGGTCCGGGAGCGAGGCGAGGTAGGCGATGAGGGTGTGGCCGAGACGGCGGTACGCGGCGCGGCCGAGGATGGGCTGTGCCGAGGCGATCCGTGTCCTGCAGGCGTATCTGGACGGGGAGACGGATGACGTCACCGCCCGCCAGGTGATCGCACACCTGGACGACTGCCTCGACTGCGGCGTGGAGGCCGTCCAATATGGCGAGATCAAGGAGTCGCTGGCCCGGCGGGGGCGGCCCGACGCTCAGGCGGTGGAACGGCTGCGCGGGTTCGGCTCGTCCCTGCTGCACACCGGGCCGGGTGACGGGGCCGCTCGCACACCCGGCAGGTGAGCGACGCTCGGCCGGACACCCGGCTCCGGTCCGTTGGCGGCTCGCTTGGCCGTGCGGCTTGAGCAGCGGCAGCTCCGGCCGGGCCGGACGGCTTTCCGCTGGGGGATGCTGCGGAATGGCATCTGGAGCCGGGTTCCTCGCCCTGTCGGACGACAACCCGTCCCTGGCCCGGACCGTGCTGATCGCCCTGGTGCGCTCCGGGCACCGGATCGCCGAGCTCGACCCCGCCACGGGCAAGCATCGCCGCCGTGCACACCAGGGCTTCACCGCGTTGGTGGCATGTAAGGGAGAACAGCCCCCAGCGAGGTCGTCGCCGTCGCACTCGGCTTCGTCATGCACGGGAAACCCGCGTTACGGCGTGCCCCATTTCGTGGAATGCTCCGGTTGGCCTGGGGGGTCTAGTCCTTGGGAGACACAGTGGCGCAGCCGCCGGAGGTGCGGGACAAGGCATTCGCGGAGTTCGTGCTGCCCGAGGTGGAGGTCTTGCTGCGGGTGGCGATGACGCTGACGGCGCAGCCCGCCGACGCCGAGGATCTGGTGCAGGACACGCTGTTGCGCGCCTACAACGCGATCGACCGGTTCGACGGCCGGCACCCCCGCGCCTGGCTGCTGACCATCATGCGGCGCGCGGAGATCAACCGGCACCGCCGCCGCAGGCCCCACCTGCTCGACGACCCCGACGCCGCCCTGGACCGGATGACCGCGGCCGACACGGTGGCCTCGCCGGAGGAGGTCGTGCTCGGCGAGGGCTTCGACGAGCTGGTCGGCGCCGCGCTGGCCGCTCTGCCCGACAAACACCGCCAGGTGGTCCGCCTGGTGGACATCGGCGGGCTGAGCTACGCGGAGGCTGCCGAAGTGCTCGACGTACCGGAGGGCACCGTGATGAGCCGACTGCACCGGGCCCGCAAGCGGATGAGGACGCACATGGCGGCGGCCGGGGTCGCGCCGAAGCCGAAGCGGAGCAGGATGTGATCGGGCGGGGCGGCACGCCACCCCATGACCTGCAGGGAAGTGCCCCGAGTACTGCAGCCTGCCTCGGCGGCGATGCGGACGAGGCGACCGCCCGCCGGGTCGCCGCGCATGTGGAGGACTGCCGGCGCTGCGGACTCGAGACCGCCGTCTGCCAGGAGATCAAGGACTCACTGGCCCGTCAGGTGGTGCCGCACGAGAGCACGATGGCACGGCTACGCGACTTCGGCAGCGCCCTGCCCGGGGCCACCCAGACGTACGACGAGACGGCCGGACTCGGCGGCGGGCGGTGGCCACGCGACAGTCGTTGGTGACCGCCGGACGGCAGGACATGCCACCTGTGTTCTGACCCGCGCTTCCGGCCAGTTGGTTCAGCAGAAGCCCCCTGACGGCCACGAGGGGGTGTGAGACGCTGGAAACATGCAGGTCATGGCGGGCATGGAGCGGAAAGCATGCGGTTGACGGTCTTCTGGCAGCGGATGGCGGAGCACTTCGGTCCGGGGAACGCCGAGACGTTCGCGCGCGACCATGTGATGACGGAACTCGGCGGACGCACCGTGCACGAGGCACTGGGGGCCGGCTGGGACGCCAAGGACGTGTGGCGTGTGGTGTGCGAGGTCATGAACGTCCCGGGGGAGAAGCGCTGACCCGTCACAGAGATCGCGGGCCCGGGTCCGATTGTCACCGCCGTGGGCGAGACTTGCCCCGTGGCACGCACTGACGAGACCGGGCAGCCCGCCCGGCAGGAACCCCCGTTCGGCACGACCCCGCCCGCCCCGCCCCCGGGGGAGGCCGGTGGCGGGCCGGACGCGCGCATGCCGCGCTGGCTGCCGCGCGCCCTGGTGCTGACGCTGGCCCTCGTCGGTGCGTTCCAGCTCGGCAGCTGGGCCTTCCACCAGCTCACCGGCCTGCTGATCAACATCCTCATCGCGTTCTTCCTGGCGCTCGCCATCGAGCCCGCGGTGAGCTGGATGGCCTCCCGCGGCATGCGCCGGGGACTGGCCACCGGCATCGTCTTCCTCGCCGTGATGGTCGTCTCCGCCGGGTTCGTGACCCTTCTGGGGTCGATGCTCGCCGGGCAGATCGTCAAGATCGTCGAGGACTTCCCGGAGTACCTCGACTCCGTCATCAACTGGATCAACACGCACTTCAACACCGAGCTGCGGCGGGTGGACGTCCAGGAGGGGCTGCTGCGGTCCGACTGGCTGCGCAACTACGTGCAGAACAGCGCGACCGGTGTCCTGGACGTCTCCGCCCAGGTGCTCGGCGGCCTGTTCCAGCTGCTGACGATCACGCTGTTCTCGTTCTACTTCGCCGCGGACGGCCCGCGCCTGCGGCGGGGCCTGTGCTCCGTGCTGCCGCCGGCCAGGCAGGCCGAGGTGCTGCGGGCCTGGGAGATCGCCGTCGACAAGACCGGCGGCTATCTGTACTCGCGCGGTCTGATGGCGCTGATCTCGGGCGTAGCCCACTACATCCTGCTGGCCAGTCTGGATGTGCCGTACGCGCCGGTGCTCGCCGTGTGGGTGGGTCTGGTCTCGCAGTTCATCCCCACCATCGGCACCTATCTCGCGGGCGCCCTGCCCATGCTGATCGCGTTCACCGTCGGCCCCTGGTACGCGCTCTGGGTGCTGATCTTCGTCGTGGTCTACCAGCAGTTCGAGAACTACGTCCTCCAGCCCAAGCTGACCTCCAAGACCGTCGACATCCACCCCGCCGTCGCCTTCGGCTCGGTCGTCGCGGGCACCGCTCTGCTCGGTGCGGTGGGCGCCCTGATCGCCATTCCGGCGGTCGCCACGCTGCAGGCGTTCCTGGGTGCCTACGTGAAGCGGTACGACGTCACCGACGACCCTCGCGTCCACGGGCACCGGGACCGGGGCGCCGGGCGCGGGCTGGTCGGGCGGGCCCGTGAGGCATGGAACCGGCCGACCGGGGGCTCGACGGCACAGTCCGGGCCGGACTCCCGAGAGGAGCCGGGACCGGGCGCCGGGCCGGGCTCAGGCACGGACTCGGGAGACTCGGGGGACTCGGGGAACGCGGAGAACCCGGGGGGATCGGGGCCGGGGCCTTCCTGAGGGGCCTGCCCCGGGAGGGCGTGGCGCGCTTGACACGAAAATCGAACATCTATTCTTATGGAGACTCCGGCAGGCCACTCGGTGGGCGTTTCACCACGGTTTCGAGGGATAAGTCCCCGAGTTGTCCACAGGCTGGACGGGCGTCGGGGCGCGTTGTCAGTGGCAGGCGTTAGCGTCTTTGACGTGAAGCGATCGACTCAAGCAAACCGGGTGGAACCCATGGCAGGAACCGACCGCGAGAAGGCCCTGGATGCCGCTCTCGCACAGATTGAACGGCAATTCGGCAAGGGCGCGGTCATGCGCATGGGCGAGCGGTCGATGGAGCCGATCGAGGTCATCTCGACCGGATCGACCGCCCTCGACGTCGCCCTCGGCGTCGGCGGCCTGCCGCGCGGCCGTGTGGTGGAGATCTACGGACCGGAGTCCTCCGGTAAGACGACCCTGACCCTGCACGCCGTGGCCAACGCGCAGAAGGCCGGCGGCCAGGTCGCCTTCGTGGACGCGGAGCACGCGCTCGACCCCGAGTACGCGAAGAAGCTCGGCGTCGACATCGACAACCTGATCCTGTCCCAGCCGGACAACGGCGAGCAGGCGCTCGAGATCGTGGACATGCTGGTCCGCTCCGGCGCCCTCGACCTCATCGTCATCGACTCCGTCGCCGCGCTCGTCCCGCGCGCGGAGATCGAGGGCGAGATGGGCGACAGCCACGTCGGTCTCCAGGCCCGTCTGATGAGCCAGGCCCTGCGGAAGATCACCAGCGCGCTCAACCAGTCCAAGACCACGGCGATCTTCATCAACCAGCTCCGCGAGAAGATCGGCGTGATGTTCGGCTCCCCGGAGACCACGACCGGTGGCCGGGCGCTGAAGTTCTACGCCTCGGTGCGCATCGACATCCGCCGCATCGAGACCCTGAAGGACGGCACGGAGGCGGTCGGCAACCGCACCCGCTGCAAGGTCGTGAAGAACAAGGTGGCGCCGCCCTTCAAGCAGGCCGAGTTCGACATCCTCTACGGCCATGGCATCTCCCGCGAGGGCGGCCTGATCGACATGGGCGTGGAGCACGGCTTCGTCCGCAAGGCCGGTGCCTGGTACACGTACGAGGGCGACCAGCTCGGCCAGGGCAAGGAGAACGCCCGCAACTTCCTGAAGGACAACCCCGACCTCGCCAACGAGATCGAGAGGAAGATCAAGGAGAAGCTGGGCGTCGGCGTGCGCCCGGAGGAGCCCGCGGCCGAGCCCGGCGCGGACGCCGCTGCCGCCACCCCCGCGGACGACGCCGCGAAGTCGGTGCCCGCTCCGGCAGCGGCCAAGGCAGCCAAGACCAAGGCCACGGCTGCCAAGAGCTGATCCGTGACACGGCGAACGGACTGGGCCGAGTACACCGACCACCCGCAGGCCCCACGCGGGTGGGGGAGAGCCGACGAGGGCTCCTCCGGGACGGGCGGGTACACCCCCGGCGGAGACCCGGCCCATGACGCGGTCGGCGGGATCGACAGAGGGGCCCGGAGGGAGGGCGGCATGGCGTACGACGGTGCCGCTGCCTCCGGTGGAGGCCCCCGCCGCGGGCGGAACCGCGGCGGGGCATGGGGTTCGGACGGCCCTGAGGGTCCGCGCGGGCGACGCCGGCGCGGACGTACGGAGCCGTCCGGTGAGGACGGTGGCGCCACTTCCTCGTCGAGGGCCGAGGAGGGGACGCCTCCGGGGGACCCGGTCGAGCGGGCACGGGCGATCTGCCTGCGCCTGCTCACCGGGACCCCGCGCACGCGCAAGCAGCTCGCCGACGCCCTGCGCAAGCGGGAGATCCCGGACGACGCCGCCGAGGAGGTGCTGTCGCGGTTCGAGGAGGTCGGGCTCATCGACGACAGCGCGTTCGCGGACGCCTGGGTGGACTCCCGGCACCACGGCCGGGGGCTCGCCCGACGGGCACTCGCCAGGGAACTGCGCACCAAGGGCGTGGACTCCGCGCTGATCGACGAGGCCGTCTCCCGGCTCGACTCCGAGCAGGAGGAGACGACCGCCCGCGAACTCGTCGCGCGCAAGCTGCGTTCCACACGCGGACTCGACCGCGACAAGCGCCTGCGCCGCCTCGCGGGCATGCTCGCCCGCAAGGGCTACCCCGAGGGCATGGCCCTGCGGGTGGTCCGGCAAGCCCTGGAGGAGGAGGGCGAGGACACCGACTTCCTGGGGGACGAGGGGGCCTGAGGCGAGGCCCGGTGGGACACCGGACATGCCGGACACGGTGGACGCGCGGGGGCGCCCATCGCGTTCGGGTTCGCGTCCGGCTTCAGGAAGCGCCCGGGAGCCGGCCGGGCCGAGGGCTCAGGAGGGGCCCTGACCCTCCGCGCCCGGCGTCACCGGCAGCCCCGCCGCGCGCCATGCCTGGAAGCCGCCGACCAGGTCGGTGGCCCGGTGCAGCCCCAGGCGGTGCAGCGACTCGGCCGCCAGGCTCGACGCGTAGCCCTCGTTGCAGAGCACCACGACCCGCAGGTCATGGCCCGTGGCCTCGGGGACGCGATGGCTGCCCTGGGGGTCGAGCCGCCACTCCAGCTCGTTGCGCTCGACGACCAGCGCGCCCGGGATCAGACCGTCCCGCTCGCGCAGGGCCGCGTACCGGATGTCGACCAGCAGGGCCTCACCGTCCTCGGCGGCCGCGTAGGCGTCCCGCGGTTCGATCCGCTCGTAGCCGGCGCGCACCCGCTCCAGCAACGTGTCGATACCGACAGGCCGTTCACCGGTGTTCTCCGTACCGCTCATCGTCGTTCGCCTCCGTTCGGCACTCGCTCACTGCCAGTCTTCGGGCTGCTCGACCTGTTCCAGGCGCAGGACCGGGCCGCTGCGGCTGAACCGGCGGATGAGCGGGAGAGGCGGGTAGTAGGCGTGCACGGAGATCGCGTGCCGCTCGGTCGACTCGTTGAGGACCTCGTGCACATGGTGCCGGCCGAAGCCGCGGCCCTTGCCGGCCGGCAGCCGGCGTGAGCGGTCCACGTCGTCGGCCAGTTCCAGCGTCTTCCAGCCGCCGGCCGGCAGCCGGACGGCCAGCGAGTGCTCGGTGAGTTCACCGGACGCGGTGACGAACGCCCCGACCGACTCGGCGTGGTCGTGCCAGCCGGTGCCGGTGCCGGGAGGCCAGCCGATCAGCCAGGCCTCGCTGCCACCGGGGCCTTCGAGCCGTACCCAGGTGCGGCCCTCGGGATCGAGCGGGAGCGAGGCGATCAACTCGGTGTCGGCGGCGGCGCGCCGGACGAAGTCGAGCAGGTCCGCCTGCGTCGGAGCGGAGGCCGAGGAGGGGGCGTCGGCCGTGGGGTTCTGCCGCGAGGAGGCAACGGCGGCACGGGAGACAGACAAGGGGCACCGTCCTGAAGGGAGTTCGCGAAGAGCGCGCGGCAGCACGGGCGAAGGTCGCGGCGCGCGCGGAAGGAGAAGAGGCGAAGTCAGCAGGACGGACGACACACGCAGCCCGCATAGCGGACGAGGTCCATATGGACCCGCCGCCACAGGCGCACACAGGTGTCGGTCACGTTCGGGAGTACACCACGCCGGTCGGGGCCGGTCAACTCACCGTCACTATGCGGACCCGACAGTGACCGTGGGTGTCGCCCCCGTGCACGAAGCCGGCATGGCCGAGGGCGACCGCGGGACGGCTGAGGCAAGGTTTCAGCGCGAAGCGGCTCCGGCCCGTTCCGCCCCGGCCTGCGTCTGCGCCTGGGCGGTGGCCGGTCCGCCCAGGGCGGCCTCGGCCGCCGCGTAGAGATCCGCGGGCCGCACCCCGCCGAGGGCGGTCACGAGATACCCGTCGGGGCGCACCAGCAGGACCGAGTGCGCGGCCGCGCCCGGATAGCTCTCCGCGACCAGCAGCTCGGCCCGGTACGGCAACGCCGTCACCGCCGCCGCCAGGCGCGGCATGATGCCGGCGGTCGCCCAGTGCTTGCGGTCCCACACACCCGTGCCCGGCGCGATGAGGACGACCAGCAGCGCACCGCGCCCGAGCCGGTCCCGGAGCCGGGCGAAGGAGCCGTCCTCGGCGGTGACCCGCACGTCAGCGACGGGTGTGCCGCGCGGCGTGTCGACGGGGACCTCGCCCTCCAGCCGGCCTGGGGCGAGCGGGGAGTCGGCGTACGTCCCCGGCGCTCCGACGGGGCCCTGGCCGAGGTGCCCGTCCGTCAGCAGGGCCTCGTGGCCCCGGGCCGAGCCGGGGACGAGCGTCCGCAGGCCGCCGCCGGAGCGCAGCAGCGGAAGCGCCTGGTCGGCGGCCCGCAGCCGGGCGGCGACGACCGCGCGGCGCTCGGTCTGGTAGGAGTCGAGCAGCGCCTCGTGCGTGCCGTGGTGCCAGGCCGGTGCCAGTTTCCAGGCGAGGTTGTCGGCGTCGCGCAGCCCCTCGTCGAGGCCGTGGGTGCCGAGGGTGCCGAGGCAGTGCGCGGCGTCGCCCGCGAGGAAGACGCGGCCGGCGCGCCACCGGCGGGCGAGCCGGTGATGGACCGTGTGCACACCGGTGTCGAGCAGGTCGTACGGCGGTGTCGCGCCGCCGCACCAGCCGGCGAGGGTCTCCCGGATGTGTGTCACCAGCAGTTCGGGGGTGACGAGGTCCTTGCCCGGCGGCAGCAGCCAGTCCAGGCGCCACACGCCGTCGGGGAGCGGGCGTCCGGTGATCTCGCCGGCCGACGGGCCGGACATCCGCCACGGCGGCATCCGGTGGAGCAAGGCGCGGCCCTCCCAGGGGAGTTCCACGCGCAGGGCGGCCACGGCGTGCCGTTCGACGGCGGTACGGCCGGGGAAGCGGATGTCCTGGAGCTTGCGGACGGTCGAGCGGGGGCCGTCGCAGCCGACGACGTAACTGCCGCGCCACCAGGTGCCCTGGGGGCCGCGGGTGTGCACAGTGACGCCGGAGGGCTCCTGTTCCATCGCGTCCAGGCGGCTGTCCACGGCGAGCTTGACGAGGGGTTCGTTCGCGAGGGCGGTGCGCAGGGCGCCGGTCAGGGCGTGCTGGGCGATGTGCAGCGGGGCGGGGTTCGGGTGGCCCTCGGAGTGAGCGGCGGCGTCCTCGAACGAGACCTCGCGCGTCACCTGCTTGCGCCGCATCGACCGCCATCCGGCCCAGCGGGTGCCGAGCGCGCCGAGCGGGGCGCCGGTCAGGCGTTCCACGAGGGCGGTGGTGTCCTCCCGCAGGACGACGGTGCGGGCGAGACGGGGTTCGTCCTTGCCCGGGCCCTCGTCGAGGACGACGCAGGGCACCTCCTGACGGGCCAGTGCCAGGGCGAGGGTGAGCCCGACGGGCCCCGCGCCGACGATGATCACAGGGTCCACGGCGCGGCGCCCCCTGCCCGCAACGGAGTCCCGAGGGACGCGAGTGAACAAGAAGATGGGGCAGGGTGCACGATCACAGAACGTATGCAACCCATTGCCAGTGTTTGCGTCAAGTGACGGAAGGCTGTGGCGATCATGTCATCGCACCCCGGGCGGTTCGGGTGTGGCTCCGGGGTGCGGGAGAGCGGAGAGGGCAGTGGCGATCAAGCCACTGCCCTCCGTGCGCGTGCGATGTGACCGGAGGTCAGATGCTCCCGCCGGCACCGGTCCCGAAGGTGCCGCCCGTGGCGGCCGGGTTCAGCTCCTCCATGTCCTCGGCCCCGAGGACGGCACCCGTGCTGCGCTTGCTCCGCCGCAGCCGCTTCTCGAGCCAGCTCGCGAAGCTGGTGAGGGCGAAGTTCAGGACGATGAAGATGATCGCCACGACGACGAAGCTGGGGATGACGTTGGCGTAGAAGGCCGCCAGCGTCGCACGCGAGTTGAGCAGCTCGGTGAACCCGATCATCACGCCGCCCAGCGCGGTGTCCTTCACGATGACCACGAGCTGGCTGACGATGGCCGGGAGCATGGCGGTGACGGCCTGCGGCAGCAGGATGGTCCGCATCGTCTGGCCCGTGCGCAGGCCGATCGCCATGGCGGCCTCGGACTGCCCCTTGGGCAGGGAGAGGATGCCGGCCCGTACGACCTCGGCGAGGACGGAGGCGTTGTAGAGCACCAGGCCGGTGACGACCGCGTACAGAGGCCGCTGCTCACTGCTGACGTCCGTCCAGCGGTTGTAGAACTCGTTGGCGAACAGCATCAGCAGGAGGACCGGGATGGCCCGGAAGAACTCGACCACCCACGCGGCCGGAAGCCGCACCCACCGGTGGTCGGAGAGGCGTGCGATACCGAAGACCGCGCCCAGCGGAAGACCGATCACCATGGCCAGGGCCGCGGCCTTCAGCGTGTTGGCCAGGCCCGGCAGCAGATAGGTCGTCCATGCCGGCGACTCGGTGAACGGCTTCCAGAGGGACCACTCCAGCTGGCCCTTCTCATCCAGCGTGAGCCATATGAACCAAATGAGCAGTGCGAGCAGGGCGAAGAAGACCACCGAGACGACCACGTTGCGCCGCTTGGCGCGCGGGCCCGGAGCGTCATAGAGAACGGAGCTCATCGCTTCACCGCCAGTCGCTTGCTCAGCCACCCGAGGAACAGGCCGGTGGGCAGGGTCAGGACCACGAAACCGAAGGCGAAGACCGCACCGATGAGTACCGTCTCAGCCTCGTTCTCGATCATTGTCTTCATCAGGTAGGCGGCCTCGGCGACGCCGATCGCGGCCGCCACCGTGGTGTTCTTGGTCAGGGCGATCAACACGTTGGCCAGCGGGCCGATGACCGAGCGGAGGGCCTGCGGCAGGATGATGAGCCGAAGGGTCTGCGTGAACGTGAGCCCGATGGCGCGAGCCGCCTCGGCCTGGCCCATCGGCACGGTGTTGATGCCGGAACGGATCGCCTCGCAGACGAAGGCGGCGGTGTACGCGACGAAACCGAGGATCGCCAGGCGGAATCCCCGGACGCCGAAGTCGGAGGCGCCCATCGTCACACCGAAGATGTCGGCGAGACCGAGCGAGGTGAAGATGATGATGACCGTCAGGGGGATGTTCCGGACGATGTTCACATAGGCCGTGCCGAACCCGCGCATGAGCGGGACCGGACTGACCCGCATCGCGGCCAGGAAAGTGCCCAGGATCATCGAACCGATGGCGGAGAAGAAGGTGAGCTTCACCGTCATCCAGAAGGCACCCAACAGGGTCGGGTCGTTGTAGTCAGAAAGAAAGTCGAACACGATCTCCCGCGCTTCCGGGTGGGTGGCGTGTGGGGATAGCGCGGCGCGCCGCCGCCCTGATCGCGGTGGACGGCGGCGCGCCGGTGGACCCTTGCGCTACTTGACGATGGTGCCGATCTTCGGCGCGGGCTCGTTCTTGTAGTTGGCCGGACCGAAGTTGTCCTTGACGGCCTTCTCCCAGGCGCCGTCCTTGACCATCTTCTCCAGGGCGGCGTTGACCTTGTTCACGGTCTCGGTGTCACCCTTCTTCACACCGATGCCGTAGTTCTCGTTGCTCAGCTTGAGGCCGGCGAGCTTGAACTTGCCCTTGTACTGCTGCTGCGCGGCGTAGCCGGCGAGGATCGAGTCGTCCGTGGTCAGAGCGTCCACGGAGCCGCTCTGCAGACCGGCGAGGCACTCGGAGTAGCCGCCGGTCTCCTTGAGGTTGGCCTTGGGCGCGAAGTCGTTCTTGACGTTCTGGGCCGAGGTGGAGCCGGTCACCGAGCACAGGTCCTTGCCGTTGAGGTCGGTGGCCTCGGTGATGTCGGAGTCCGTCTTGACGAGCAGGTCCTGGTGGGCCAGCAGGTACGGGCCGGCGAAGTCGACCTTCGCCTTGCGCTCGTCGGTGATCGAGTAGGTGGCCGCGATGAGCTTCACGTCGCCGCGGGCGAGCGCGTTCTCGCGGTCGGCGCTCTTCGTCTCGACGAACTCGATCTGGTCGGGCTTGTAGCCGAGCTCCTTGGCCACGTACGTAGCCACGTCCACGTCGAAACCGGAGAAGGAACCGTCGGGCTCCTTCAGACCCAGACCCGGCTGGTCGTACTTGATACCGATCTTGATCTTCTTGCCCCCACCGGAGCCCGACCCGCCCTCGCTGTCCCCGTCGCCGCCGCAAGCGGTGGCGGTGAGGGTGAGGACGAGTGCCGTGGCGGCCGCGGCGGAGACCTTGCGGAGCTTCATGTGAACATCCTTTGTGTGATGAAAAGACACGTGCCCTGAAGACGGGCCGGCGGGTGACGCGGGGCGTCGGCTGCGGGGCGCAGTCCGTCAGTGGTGCAGGATCTTGGACAGGAAGTCCTTCGCGCGGTCGCTGCGCGGGGCGCTGAAGAACTGGTCGGGCACGGCCTCCTCGACGATCTTGCCGTCGGCCATGAAGACCACCCGGTTGGCCGCCGAACGCGCGAAGCCCATCTCGTGGGTGACCACGATCATGGTCATGCCGTCGCGGGCCAGCTGCTGCATGACCTCCAGGACCTCGTTGATCATCTCCGGGTCGAGCGCCGACGTGGGCTCGTCGAAGAGCATGACCTTGGGGTCCATGGCCAGGGCCCGGGCGATGGCGACCCGCTGCTGCTGACCGCCGGAGAGCTGCGCGGGGTACTTGTCCGCCTGGGTTCCCACGCCCACGCGGTCCAGCAGCTGCCGGGCCTTCTCCTCGGCCTTCTTCTTGTCCGCCTTGCGGACCTTGATCTGCCCCAGCATCACGTTCTCGAGCACGGTCTTGTGCGCGAAGAGGTTGAAGCTCTGGAAGACCATGCCGACGTCGGCACGCAGCCGGGCCAGCTCCTTGCCCTCCTGGGGCAGCGGCTTGCCGTCGATGGTGATCGAGCCGGAGTCGATCGTCTCGAGGCGGTTGATGGTGCGGCACAGGGTGGACTTGCCGGACCCGGAGGGCCCGATGACGACGACGACCTCGCCACGGGCGATCGTCAGATCGATGTCCTGGAGCACGTGCAACGCGCCGAAGTGCTTGTTCACATCTTTCAGGACCACAAGGTCGCCGGACGCGGCCACGTCGTCCTTGGCCACCGATACTTCGGTCATCGCTCTCAGGCTCCGTCCTCCTCGGTTTCGGAGGACAGTAGTGACCGTTCCCGACCTGCGTCATTACTTCTGAGGTGAATCTGAGCATCACGATCCGATAGCGATCGGACACGTGTCGTAGTACCGGCGAACGTGTGCGTACCGGCTGCATAACGGAAACAGCGAGCAACCGGAACCCTCTTGACGGCGTCCTCGTCCATCAGCGTGACTGCCATGTGCACGCGCGCGTGCACAACCGCACCGCGGGTCCGCCCCCCAGTCGTATCTGTCCGAACCGTACGCCCGGTGAACCGAAGGAGGCACGGATGAGACTGCTTCTCGTCGAGGACGACAACCACGTCGCCGCCGCGCTGTCCGCGGTCCTCGCCCGGCACGGTTTCGACGTCACGCACGCCCGCAGCGGCGAGGAGGCCCTTCAGGCGTTGGTCCCGGAGGGCAACGGCTTCGGCGTCGTCCTGCTCGACCTCGGCCTGCCCGACCAGGACGGCTACGAGGTCTGCGGCAAGATCCGCAAACGCACCAGCACCCCGGTGATCATGGTGACGGCCCGTTCCGACGTCCGCTCCCGCATCCACGGGCTGAACCTCGGCGCCGACGACTACGTGGTGAAGCCGTACGACACCGGGGAACTGCTCGCCCGGATCCACGCCGTCAGCCGGCGCAGCGTTCCGGAGGACGCCGCGACGGGCGGCGAGGGCGTGCTGCGCCTGGGCGCCGTGCACATAGAGCTGCCCACCCGCCAGGTCAGCGTGGACGGCTCGGTCGTCCAGCTCACGCGCAAGGAGTTCGACCTGCTCGCCCTGCTCGCGCAGCGCCCCGGCGTGGTCTTCCGCCGCGAGCAGATCATCAGCGAGGTCTGGAGGACGAGCTGGGAGGGGACCGGGCGCACCCTCGAGGTGCACGTGGCGTCCCTGCGGGCCAAGCTGCGGATGCCGGCGCTGATCGAGACCGTGCGCGGGGTCGGGTACCGGCTCGTGGCCCCGGCGGCGTAGCGGGCCAGGGTGCGTACTCGGCTTCTCCCGCTGCTCATCGTCCTGATGGCGGCCGTGCTGCTCGCGCTCGGCGTGCCGCTCGCGGTGAGCCTGGCCGCCGCCCAGCAGCAGAAGGTCGTCGTCGACAGGATCGACGACACGGCGTACTTCGCGGCCATCGCGCGCCCCGCCACCGACAGCGCCACCGGTTCCCGCGACGTCCTGCGCGTCCTCAGCCGGGAACTGGAGAACTACTACGAGGTCTACGGCGTCCGCGCCGGTGTCTTCCTGCCCAACGACACCCCGCTGGCCAGCGGCCCGGCCACCTGGTTCCTGCCCGGGACCGGCGAGGTGCGCGACGCCTTCGAGGAGTCCCTGCTGAGCCGGCGCAGCCACGACCCGGAGCAGGTCTGGCCCTGGCAGCGCGGCCGGCTCGTCGTCGCCTCGCCGGTGATCCGGGACGGTGACGTCGTCGCCGTCGTGGTCACCGACTCGCCCACCGGGCCGATGCGGTCCCGGACCCTGCACGGCTGGCTGATCATCGGCGCCGGTCTGACCGCGGCGATGCTGGTGGCCGTCTCGGCCGCGCTCCGGCTGACCGGCTGGGTGCTCAGACCGGTGCGGGTCCTGGACGTGACCACGCACGAGATAGCGAGCGGACGCCTGAAGTCCAGGGTCGCGGTGGCCAGCGGCCCGCCGGAACTGCGGCGGCTGGCCCGGTCGTTCAACGAGATGGCCGACAACGTCGAGGACGTCCTGGAACAGCAGCGCGCGTTCGTCGCCGACGCCTCCCACCAACTGCGCAACCCGCTCGCCGCGCTGCTGCTGCGCATCGAACTGCTCGCCTTCGAACTGCCTGAGGGCAACGCGGAGATCGCCTCGGTCCAGGCCGAGGGCCGGCGTCTGGCGCAGGTCCTTGACGACCTGCTCGACCTGGCCCTGGCCGAGCACACCGAGGCCGACGTCCGGCTGACCGACATCGGCGCGCTGACCGCCGAGCGCGTCGCGGCCTGGGCGCCGACCGCCGAGGTGAAGGGCGTACGGCTGCGGGGGACCTGCCCGGCCACGACCGCCTGGGCCGACCCGGTGGCCCTGTCCAGCGCGCTGGACGCCGTGATCGACAACGCGGTGAAGTTCACACCGCGGGGCGAGAAGGTCGAGGTGACCGTCGCGTCCGACGGCGACACGTCGACGATCGAGGTGGCCGACCGCGGACCCGGCCTCACCGACGAGGAGCTCGCCCGCGTCGGCGACCGCTTCTGGCGCAGCGGACGCCACCAGAACGTCAAGGGCTCGGGCCTCGGCCTGTCGATCTCGCGGGCCCTGCTCGCGGCGGGCGGCGGCACGATCGCGTACGCCCACCACGAGCCGCACGGCCTGCGGGTGACGGTGACGCTGCCGAGGACCGGCCCGGCCGCGTAGCGACGCGGGCGCACGCCACGGGACGCGCTACGGCTTGACCGACCGGTAGTACCGCCGCGCGCCCTCATGGAGGCCCAGCGGGTCCGTGTAGATCGCCGTGCGCAGGTCCACGAGCTGCGCGGAGTGCACATGCGCGCCGATGCCGTCCCGGCTCTTTATCACCGTCCGGGTCAGCCACTCGGTGAGCCGGGGGTCCATGTCCTCGCGGGTGATCAGCAGGTTGGAGACGGCGATGGTCGGCACCGTGCTGCCGTTCTGGACGGTGGGGTAGGCCGACTCCGGCATGTTCGTCGCCCGGTAGAAGTGGGCCGCGTCGCCCTGGGCGTGCACCTTGGCGACCAGGGCGGCGTCGATGGGCACGAAACGGAACGAGGACGTCTCCGCGATCTTCGCCAGGCCGTCCGTGGGCACCCCGCTCGACCAGAAGAACGCGTCGAGCTCGTACCCGAGCCGCTCGGGGCCGGTGTCGATGCCGTCCGAGCGGGGCGTGATGTCCTTCGCCGGGTCGATGCCCGCCGCCTCCAGCACCCGGGTGGCGATCAGCCGGACCCCGGAGTCCGGCAGCCCTATGGCCACCCGCTTGCCCTTGAGGTCGGCGACGGAGCGGATGTCCGAGTCCGGCGGCACGACGAGCTGGACGTAGTCGTCGTAGAGGCGGGCCACCCCGCGCAGCCGGTCCATGACGGGCCTGCCGCCGATCCGGAGCGTGTCCACGGCGTCGGCGGCGGCGATCGTGAAGTCGGCCTCGCCGGTCGCCACCCGCTGCACGTTCTCCTGCGACCCGTCGCTCGTCAGCAGCCGCACCTTCAGCTGGGGCATGTCCTTGGCCAGCTCCTCGCGCAGCAGCTCGCCGTACTCCTGGTACACACCCGCGCGCGTGCCCGTGCTGAACGTGATCGTCCCGCTCGGCGGGTCCTCGCCCAGGGGCAGCACCCACCACAGCAGCAGCCCGAGGGCCACGACGCCGGCGGCCGCGCCCTGGAGGGCCCGGCGCCTGCTGATGCGGGTGAGTGCTGAGGACATGTCCGCGATCCTGCCAGCCGGTGCACCCGCTGACCAGGGCCGGGTCCCAGGCGGAGCCCGGATCGTGGCCGGCCGCTCGCTACAGTCGGCCGCATGAGTCCCTCTCCCGCCGACCTGGTCCGCGCGTTCCACCTGGCCTTCGGGCTCGACGCCCGCACCACCCCGACGGAGGTGGCGCCGGAGCTCGCCGCCCACCGGGGAGAGCTGCTCGCCGAGGAGGCCGCGGAGGTCGCCGAGGTCTCGGTCACCGGCCCCCTCGACCGGCTCGCGCACGAACTGGCGGACGTCGTGTACGTGGCCTACGGCACCGCCCTCGTGCACGGCATCGACCTGGACGCCGTCCTGGCCGAGATCCACCGCTCGAACATGACCAAGCTCGGTCCGGACGGCCAGGTCGCCCGCCGGGCCGACGGCAAGGTCCTCAAGGGCGACCACTACGAGGCGCCGGACGTGGGTGCCGTGCTGCGCCGCCAGGGATGGACGCCCGGCCCCCCTGGGGACACCGCACCTGGGGACAGCGGGAAGGGGGCTCCGCACGACCGCATACCCTTGTCCCATGAGCAGCAGTGACCGGAGCCAGGCAGTGGGCGTCAGGACGTATGAGGTACGCACCTACGGGTGCCAGATGAACGTCCATGATTCCGAGCGATTGTCCGGTCTGCTGGAGGACGCCGGGTACGTCCGCGCGCCCGAGGGGTCCGACGGCGACGCCGACGTCGTCGTCTTCAACACCTGCGCGGTCCGCGAGAACGCCGACAACAAGCTGTACGGCAACCTCGGTCACCTCGCCCCGAAGAAGGCGAGCCGGCCCGGCATGCAGATCGCCGTCGGCGGCTGCCTCGCCCAGAAGGACCGCGACACCATCATCGAGCGGGCCCCCTGGGTCGACGTGGTCTTCGGCACGCACAACATCGGCAAGCTGCCCGTCCTGCTGGAGCGCGCGCGTGTGCAGGAGGAGGCGCAGGTCGAGATCGCCGAGTCGCTGGAGGAGTTCCCCTCCACGCTGCCCACCCGGCGCGAGAGCGCCTACGCGGCCTGGGTGTCGATCTCCGTCGGCTGCAACAACACCTGCACCTTCTGCATCGTCCCGGCCCTGCGCGGCAAGGAGAAGGACCGCCGCCCCGGCGACGTCCTCGCCGAGGTCGAGGCGCTGGTCGCCGAGGGCGTCAGCGAGATCACGCTGCTCGGGCAGAACGTCAACGCGTACGGCTCGGACATCGGCGACCGCGAGGCGTTCAGCAAGCTGCTGCGGGCCTGCGGGAAGATCGAGGGCCTGGAGCGCGTCCGCTTCACCTCGCCGCACCCCCGCGACTTCACCGACGACGTGATCGCCGCCATGGCCGAGACGCCGAACGTGATGCCGCAGCTGCACATGCCGCTCCAGTCCGGCTCGGACACCGTCCTGAAGGCGATGCGCCGCTCCTACCGCCAGGAGCGCTACCTCGGGATCATCGAGAAGGTCCGCGCCGCCATCCCGCACGCCGCCATCACCACGGACATCATCGTGGGCTTCCCCGGGGAGACCGAGGAGGACTTCGAGCAGACGCTGCACGTGGTGCGCGAGGCGCGCTTCGCGCAGGCGTTCACATTCCAGTACTCCAAGCGGCCCGGCACCCCGGCGGCCACGATGGACGGCCAGATCCCGAAGAAGGTCGTCCAGGAGCGCTACGAGCGGCTGGTCGCCCTCCAGGAGGAGATCTCCTGGGAGGAGAACAAGAAGCAGGTCGGCCGCACCCTGGAGCTGATGGTCGCCGAGGGCGAGGGCCGCAAGGACGACGCCAGGCACCGCCTGTCCGGCCGCGCCCCCGACAACCGTCTCGTGCACTTCACCAAGCCCGACCAGGAGGTCCGCCCCGGTGACGTGGTGACCGTCGAGATCACCTACGCCGCCCCGCACCACCTCCTCGCCGAGGGCCCCGTCCTCGGCGTGCGTCGCACGCGCGCGGGCGACGCCTGGGAGAAGCGCAACGCCGCCGCGCAGGCCGAGCCGGCCGGTGTGCTGCTGGGCCTGCCCAAGGTGGGCGTGCCCGAGCCGCTGCCGGTGGTCACCGGGGGCTGCGCGATCGACTGACGGCAGCCCGCGGAAGCCGTCCCCGGCCGCCGTGCGGCACCGCAGTAGGCTGCCGATCATGCTTGTCGCCGCCGCAGTCTGCCCGTGCCCGCCCCTCCTCGTGCCCGAGGTCGCGGAGGGCGCCGCTCCCGAGCTGGACGCCGCGCGCGCCGCGTGTGCCGACGCGCTCGGGGTGCTCGCGGCCGCCCGGCCCGATCTGCTGCTGGTCGTCGGACCCGCCGAGGCGAGCGGCATCGGGACCCACCCCGAGGGCACGCCGGGCTCCTTCCGGGGCTTCGGTGTGGACGTCGGCGTACGCCTGGGCACGGCTGCCGCCGCGGCGGAGCCGGGGCGCGTGCTGCTGCCGTCCCTCGCCGTGGCCGCCTGGTTGCTGGAGCGCGCCGGCTGGTCGGACGCCCCGATCGAGGGACTCGGCGTGGGGGAACCGACGACCGCCGAGCGGTGTATCCACATGGGGAGGGAGATCGCCGCCCGGGCCGGCCGGGTGGCGCTGCTGGTGATGGGCGACGCCAGCGCCTGCCGCACGCTGAAGGCGCCCGGCTACCTGGACGAGCGGGCCGCGCCCTTCGACGCGTCCGTCGCGCGTGCGCTGGGGGCGGCGGACGTGTCAGCCCTCAAGGAGCTCGACATCGCGCTGGCCCAGGAGCTGCAGACGTCGGGCCGGGCCCCGTGGCAGATCCTGGCGGGAGCCGCCGAGGGGGCGGGCTTGGCGGGCGCCCTGCTGTACGAGGACGCCCCGTACGGCGTGGGCTACCTGGTCGCCACCTGGTCGTAGGCCCGGCCGGGAACGGGGAACGGCCGCGCGCCCGGGGGCTGCGCGGCCGTTCGTGAAGGTGCCGGTCAGGTGGTCGGCGGCGGTGCGCCCGGCGGCGGCGTGCCACCGCCCGTCGCCGGGTCGTCGCCCTTGTGGGCGAGGCGGCCCATGGCTCCGTGCGCCTTGCCCGTCCCCGAGTGGATCTTGTCGCTGTACTTGCCCTTGGTCCGCTCGTCGACGGCCTTGGCGGCCTTGTCGAGGCCGTGGTGCACCTTGTCCTCGTGCCGCTGCGCGAAGTCGGAGACCTTGTCCTTGGCCGGGGCGATCCTGGCTTTCAGATTGTCCATCAGACCCATGCTTCACCTTCCCGCGAAGGGCGGTTACCTGCGGGCGCCCTCACCGGCGTCGCTGTCGGCGGCCTCGTCGGCGGACTGCTGCTTGGGGATCTCGACGCCGTCGTCGGCGCCGGTCCCCTCGCTGTCGGCGGCCGCCGCGGGGGCCGTCTCCTCCGCCTCGGCGCCCGACGGGCCCGAGGGCTCCGCCGCCGGCTCGGCCGCCCCCGTGCCCGCCTCGGGCTCGGAGGACGACGCCTCCTCCGAGACCTTCGACCTGCCAAAAATCCGTGCGAAAACGCCCATATCCACTCCATACGGTACTCGTGCGGGCGAAATCCCGCGTCGTCCGGTGCGTCCGTTTGCGCCCCCGGGTGGCCGCCCCCACCGAAACGGCGGCGAAAACCTCGCAACAGGCAACGACCCCGCACACGCGCCGTCACGTAACTCGTTCGAGACCACCCCCGGAGGTTTGCGAGACTGGGGCGGTGAGCAGCACACCCCCCTCCCCGCGCGTCCTCGCCGTCGTCGGACCCACCGCGGCCGGAAAGTCCGATCTGGGCGTCTTCCTGGCGCAGCGACTCGGCGGTGAAGTCGTCAACGCCGACTCCATGCAGCTCTACCGGGGGATGGACATCGGCACCGCCAAGCTGACGCCCGAGGAGCGCCAAGAGGTCCCGCACCACCTGCTGGACATCTGGGACGTCACGGTCACCGCCTCGGTCGCCGAGTACCAGCGCCTCGCTCGCGCGCGCATCGACGCCCTGCTCGCCGAGGGGCGCTGGCCCGTCCTGGTCGGCGGATCGGGACTGTACGTCCGGGGCGCCGTGGACAACCTCGAGTTCCCCGGCACCGACCCCGAGGTCCGGGCCCGGCTGGAGGAGGAGCTGGCCCTGCGCGGCTCCGGAGCGCTGCACGCCCGCCTGGCCGCCACCGACCCCGACGCCGCCCAGGCGATCCTGCCCGGCAACGGCCGCCGTATCGTGCGGGCCCTGGAGGTCATCGAGATCACCGGCCGGCCCTTCACCGCCAACCTCCCCGGCCACGACTCGGTGTACGACACCGTCCAGATCGGCGTCGACGTCGCCCGCCCCGAGCTCGACGAGCGCATCGCCCGCCGCGTCGACCGGATGTGGGACGCCGGGCTCGTCGACGAGGTGCGCGCACTGGAGGCGGAAGGGTTGCGCGAGGGGCGTACGGCCTCGCGCGCGCTCGGCTACCAGCAGGTGCTCGCGGCGCTCGCCGGAGAATGCACCCTCGACGAGGCCCGCGCGGAGACCGTCCGTGCCACCAAACGCTTCGCGCGCCGTCAGGATTCGTGGTTCAGACGCGACCCGCGGGTGCACTGGCTCAGTGGGGCTGCGGCAGATGTCACAGAACTTCCGCAGCTGGCCCTGGCGTTGGTCGAACGACCGGTTACAGCCTGATCACGTGATGGCATCGGGACGCTCCGGTCGTCATCCGGGCCTGCGTCACCGTGCCATCATCGAGCTTCGATCGACCAAGTGGAGTCCGAGTTGGGAGGGCGCGTGGCGATGGAGGCCGGCCCTCGCGACACCGCACACGGCACGGGGAACCGCACCACCGGCACCGGTGAGCGGGAGCCCGGCAGCGAGCGGCTGAACCCGGACGGACCCGATGACACCGACGTCGACGGCGGTGTGACCGACGACGGTCCCACGCCGGAGGAGATGTACACCGGCGGCCCCGAGGTCGAGGTCGAGCTCCGCCCGCAGCGCAGGCTTCGGCTGTGGCAGCTCGCGCCCATCGTGGGCCTGGCCGCGATCGGCTCCCTGATGTTCGCCTTCCCCCTCGCCTTCGACTTCGGCGACAGTGGCGCCGTGATCGCCATGCTGGGGCTGCTGATCTGCCTCTGCGCGGCCGGCTGGGGCATGATGGCCGCCCGCCGCGTGGGCTACACCTGGCCCGGCCTGCCCCAGCGCGGCTCCGGCCGCAGACCGGACTGGCGCGTCGCCGGGGCGTACTGCCTGCTGGTCGCGGCGATCGTCGCGCTGGCCGTGTGGCGCGTGGCACGCCTGCGCTGAGCCTGGCCGCCGCCGTACGGGATGTCGGACCAGCACCGTACGATCGAGGAATGAGCACGCGGATCGCCTTCCTCAAGGGTCACGGCACCGAGAACGACTTCGTGATCGTCCCCGACCCGGAGAACGTCATCGAGCTGCCCCCGGCCGCCGTCGCCGCCCTGTGCGACCGCCGCGCGGGCATCGGCGGCGACGGCCTGCTGCACGTCGTGCGGTCCGCGGCGCACCCCGAGGCCCGGCACCTGGCGGCCGAGGCCGAGTGGTTCATGGACTACCGCAACGCCGACGGCTCGGTCGCGGAGATGTGCGGGAACGGCGTCCGGGTCTTCGCCCGCTACCTCCAGCGTGCCGGCCACACCGGCGAGGGCGACCTCGCGGTGGCCACCCGCGGCGGCGTGAAGACCGTGCACATCGACAAGAACGGCGGCATCACCGTCGGCATGGGCCGGGCCCGCCTCCCCGAGGGCGAGGTCACGGTCGGTGTCGGCGATCACAGCTGGCCCGCCCGGAACGTGAACATGGGCAACCCGCACGCCGTGGCCTTCGTCGACGACCTCGCCGACGCCGGGACGTTGACCGAGGCGCCGCCCTTCAGCCCGGCCTCCGCCTACCCCGACGGCGTCAACGTCGAGTTCGTCGTGGACCGCGGCCCCCGGCACGTGGCGATGCGCGTCCACGAGCGGGGCTCCGGCGAGACCCATTCCTGCGGCACCGGCGCCTGCGCGGTCGCCGTGGCCACCGCCCGCCGCGACGGCGCAGACCCGGCCGTCACCGGCGCCCCGGCGACGTACACCGTCGACGTCCCCGGCGGCACCCTGATCATCACCGAGCGGCCGGACGGCGAGATCGAGATGACCGGCCCCGCGGTGATCGTGGCCGAGGGCGAGCTCGACGCGGAATGGCTTGAATCGTTCGGCCGCTGAGGGGTACCCGTCCCTCCGGTGTCCGGGCCGGGCGGTCTTCGCCCCCGCCGTTCCCGGGAATGCGCCGTCCCGGTGCGTTCGACGGCGGGAACCGGTCCCGGCCGGATGGCGCAAACCGTAAACCCGCAAAGCCTCGCTCGAATGGGTGATCCGTTTCACGCTCGGGCGGAGGCGGTCGGAAGCACGTGATGGGCTCGGTAGCATCAAGCACCGGCCCGGACGGGGAGAAGTCGCCATCCCCTGTGCCGAGTCCGTCATGGGGAACCCCGTCCGCCGGTCCACGCAGCCGGAGGTGCCCATGAGTGCGGAGGCCACGAATTCCGCGACGCCAGGCCCGGTATCGGGCGCCGTGACGCCTGCCGTGCCCCGCAGGAAGTCCCGCGCCCGCATCGACCTGCGCCGCCTCGGCCGGGCCGCGCTGCTCGGCCCCACCGCGCGCGGCCGGCTGCCCGACGCCATCGGCCACGTCGTGGACGCGCACCGGGCCCACCACCCCGACGCCGACCTCGACACGCTGCGCCGCGCCTATGTGCTGGCCGAGTCGTCGCACCGCGGCCAGATGCGCAAGAGCGGTGAGCCGTACATCACCCACCCGCTCGCCGTGACCCTCATCCTCGCCGAACTCGGCGCCGAGACCACGACATTGACCGCGTCCCTGCTCCACGACACCGTCGAGGACACCGACGTGACCCTCGACCAGGTCGGCGAGCAGTTCGGCGAGGAGGTCCGCTTCCTCGTCGACGGCGTCACCAAACTGGAGAAGGTCGACTACGGCGCCGCCGCCGAACCCGAGACCTTCCGCAAGATGCTCGTCGCCACCGGCAACGACGTGCGCGTGATGTCGATCAAACTCGCCGACCGGCTGCACAACATGCGCACCCTCGGCGTGATGCGCCCCGAGAAACAGGCCCGGATCGCCAAGGTGACCCGCGACGTCCTCATCCCGCTCGCCGAGCGGCTCGGCGTCCAGGCGCTCAAGACCGAGCTGGAGGACCTGGTCTTCGCGATCCTGCATCCCGAGGAGTACAAGCACACCCGGGAGCTGATCGCCGAGAACGCGGCCCGTGCCGACGACCCGCTCACCGAGATGGCCGACGAGATGCGCACGGTCCTGCGCGAGGCCGGGATCCAGGCCGAAGTCCTCATAAGGCCCCGGCACTTCGTCTCCGTGCACCGCGTCTCCCGCAAACGCGGCCGGCTGCGCGGCACCGACTTCGGTCGGCTGCTGGTCCTGGTGAACGAGGACGCGGACTGCTACGGCGTCCTCGGCGAACTGCACACCTGTATGACCCCGGTGGTCTCGGAGTTCAAGGACTTCATCGCCGTCCCCAAGTTCAACCTGTACCAGTCGCTGCACACCGCCGTGGCCCGCGCGGACGGACAGGTCGCCGAGGTCCTCATCCGCACCCACCAGATGCACAAGGTCGCCGAGGCGGGAGTGGTCGCGCTCGGCAACCCCTACGCCGGTCCCGCGGAGGAGCAGACCGCCGCCGGCGACGGCGAGCGCGCCGACCCCACCCGCCCCGGGTGGCTCTCCCGCCTCCTGGACTGGCAGGAGGCCGCACCCGACCCCGACACGTTCTGGTCGACCCTGCGCGAGGACCTCGCCCAGGACCGCGAGATCACCGTCTTCCGGCCCGACGGCGGCACCCTGGGCCTGCCCGAGGGCGCCACCTGCGTGGACGCCGCCTACGCCCAGTACGGCGAGGACGCGCACGCGTGCATCGGCGCCCGCGTCAACGGCCGGCTGGCCACCCTCAGCACCGTCCTGCGCGACGGCGACAGCGTGCAGCTCCTCATGGGACAGGACCCCGCCTCCGAGCCGTCCCGCGAGTGGCTGGAGCACGCCCACACGCCGGGCGCCCGTATCGCCATCCAGCGGTGGCTCGCCTCCCATCCCGCACCGGGCGAGTCCGGTACCGGGGAAGGCGGGCAGGGGGCGCCCTTCCGGCAGCCCGCCGAAGGAGCCGGGAGCCAGGCGGGTCCGGCGTTCCGGCCCGGCGCCGAGGGACCGGGCGGCCGTTCCACCGCCGCCGGTGTCCTGGCCGACCGGCCCGGCGCCGCCGTACGCCTCGCCGGGTGCTGTACGCCCGTACCGCCCGACGAGATCGCCGGGTTCGCCGTGCGCGGGGGAGCGGTCACCGTCCACCGCGCCGGGTGTTCCGCCGTGGCGCGGATGCGGGGCGCCGGTCGCGCGGACGTCGGCGTGCGCTGGGGGGACACCGCGGAGTGCCGGGTCACCCTGGTCGCCGAATCGTTCGTCCGTCCGCATCTGCTGGCGGACCTCACCGAGGCGATGGCGCAGGCAGGCGCGGAGATCGTCTCGGCGACCGTGGAGCCTCCGACCCAGCAGGGCGTCCGCCACACCTACACCGTCGAGCTTCCGGACGCCGGCCGGCTCCCCGGCCTGATGCGCGCCATGCGCGACGTCGCCGGCGTCTACGACGTCAGCCGGGCGCACGCCCAGGCCCAGCGGGCCTGAGGAGAGAACGGGCCACCCGTTCGGGTGGGGCGGTCGCGCGCCGTCCACGTCCCGTCGCCGAGCGCTGATAGCCGTGGTCCATGCTGCTCTCCCCCCGCAGCGAGGCTCAGCGACCGGCCCCTGGCGCTCCTCGCCCCCGATCCGGACCCCGTCGGCGCCTGAAGGTGCCCGCCCTGCTCATCCCCGTCGTCTCCCTCTGCCTGCTCGCCGCGAGCGCCCCCGCCACCCCGCTCGGCGTCGGCGACCGGCTCTACCCCCACCTGGGCAACCCCGGCTACGACGTGGCGTCGTACGACCTCTCCTTCACCTACTCCGGCGCCAACGACAAGCCCCTCAAGGCCGTCACCACCATCGACGCCTGGACGACCGCCGACCTCGAGCGGGTCAACCTGGACTTCGCGCACGGCAAGGTCGACTCGGTCGTCGTCGACGGCGAGCCCGCGACCTTCAGGAGCGCGGGCGAGGACCTCGTCGTCACCCCCGCCGAGGAGGTGCCCGAGGGCAGCTGGATGCGCATCACCGTCCGGCACAGCAGCGACCCCGTGTACGGGCGGAAGCGCGAGGGCGGCTGGGTGCGCACCGCCGACGGCCTCGCCATGGCCAACCAGGCCGACGCCGCGCACGTCGTCTTCCCGTGCAACGACCACCCCTCCGACAAGGCGATGTTCACCGTCCGGGTCACCGCGCCCACCGGTTACACCGCCGTGGCCAACGGCCTGCGGACCGACGTGGACCGGGCGGGGAAGTCGACCACCTGGACGTACCGCACCCGGCACCCCATGGCCACCGAGCTCGCCCAGGTGTCCATCGGCCGCTCCAAGGTCCTGCACCGCAGCGGCCCGCACGGTCTGCCCGTGCGGGACGTCGTGCCCGCCAAGGACGCGAAGCTGCTCGAACCCTGGCTGAAGAAGACACCCGGCCAGATCGCCTGGCTGGAGGGCAAGGTCGGCCGCTACCCGTTCGAGACGTACGGGCTGCTCATGGCGCACGCCAGCACCGGTTTCGAGCTGGAGACACAGACGCTGTCCCTCTTCGAACGGGACCTGTTCACCCAGCCCGCCTTCCCCGAGTGGTACGTCGAGTCGATCATGGTGCACGAGCTGGCGCACCAGTGGTTCGGCGACAGCGTCAGCCCGCGCACCTGGTCCGACCTGTGGCTCAGCGAGGGCCACGCCACCTGGTACGAGGCCCTGTACGCGGCCGAGAAGGCGAACCGCTCCCTGGAGGCGCGGATGAAGGCCGCCTACGCGGCCTCCGACCGCTGGCGCGCGGCGGGCGGACCACCCGCGGCCCCGAAGGCACCCGACCCGGGCAAGAAGATCAGCATCTTCCGCCCCAACGTGTACGGCGGCGCGGCCCTCGTCCTCTTCGCCCTGCGCGAGGAGATCGGCGCCTCCGCGTTCGACCGGCTGGAGCGCGCCTGGGTGAGCCGCAACCGGGACGGTTCCGCCTCGACCGCGGACTTCGTCGCCCTCGCCGAAGACGTCTCCGGACGGCATCTGAAGGGCTTCCTGCAGGCCTGGCTGTACGGCGAGAAGACGCCGCCGATGCCCGGCCGGCCCGACTGGAAGGCCGCCGACCCCGCCAAGCCGGAGGCCAAGGACAAGTGGGCCGCCGACCAGCGGCCGGGCGCCCACGCGAAGGCCGGGAGATCGGCCGTGCGATAAGCCGGTGACGAGACGGCCCGTGCCGTGCGACCATCGTCCGGTCGGCGCGGCACGGGCCACGGGAATCCCCCGGGGTACCCGTGCGTTGTGACCAGTGACGGAACAGCTCTCCGGCGTACCGCCGAGCGTGACGTCCGGGCCGCCGCCCCGTCGCCGCACCACGGAATCCCCAACGACGTAAGGACCCAATGACCTCCTCTTCTTCCTTTTCCCAGGACTCGAAGCGCCTCGCGCACACCTACCCCGACGGTCTTCGGGCCGATGCCCTGATGGAAGAGGACGTCGCCTGGAGCCACGAGATCGACGGAGACCGGGACGGCGACCAGTTCGACCGCTCCGACCGCGCGGCCCTGCGCCGCGTCGCGGGCCTCTCCACCGAGCTCGAGGACGTCACCGAGGTCGAGTACCGCCAGCTCCGCCTGGAGCGGGTCGTCCTCGTGGGCGTCTGGACCTCGGGGACCGTGCAGGACGCGGACAACTCCCTCGCGGAGCTCGCCGCCCTCGCGGAGACCGCGGGCGCCCTTGTGCTCGACGGCGTGATCCAGCGCCGCGACAAGCCCGACGCGGCCACCTACATCGGCTCCGGCAAGGCGGAGGAGCTGCGGGACATCGTCCTGGAGACCGGCGCCGACACCGTCATCTGCGACGGTGAGCTCAGCCCGGGCCAGCTCATCCACCTCGAGGACGTCGTCAAGGTCAAGGTCATCGACCGTACGGCGCTGATCCTCGACATCTTCGCCCAGCACGCCAAGTCCCGAGAGGGCAAGGCGCAGGTCGCGCTCGCGCAGATGCAGTACATGCTGCCGCGGCTGCGCGGCTGGGGTCAGTCGCTGTCCCGGCAGATGGGCGGCGGCAAGGGCGGCGGCCTCGCCACCCGTGGTCCCGGTGAGACCAAGATCGAGACGGACCGGCGGCGCATCCGCGAGAAGATGGCGAAGATGCGCCGGGAGATCGCGGAGATGAAGACCGGCCGCGACATCCAGCGCCAGTCCCGCCGGCGCAACAAGGTGCCCTCGGTCGCGATCGCGGGTTACACCAACGCCGGCAAGTCCTCCCTGCTCAACCGCCTCACCGGCGCGGGCGTCCTGGTCGAGAACGCCCTGTTCGCGACCCTGGACCCGACCGTGCGCCGGGCCGAGACCCCGAGCGGACGGCTCTACACGCTGGCCGACACGGTCGGCTTCGTCCGGCACCTGCCGCACCACCTGGTCGAGGCGTTCCGCTCCACGATGGAGGAGGTCGGCGACTCCGACCTGATCCTGCACGTGGTCGACGGCTCGCATCCGAACCCGGAGGAGCAGCTGGCCGCCGTGCGCGAGGTGATCAGGGACGTCGGCGCCACCGACGTACCCGAGATCGTCGTGATCAACAAGGCCGACGCGGCCGACCCGCTCACCCTCCAGCGGCTGATGCGGATCGAGAAGCGGTCCATCGCCGTCTCGGCCCGCACCGGCCAGGGCATCGCCGAGTTGCTGGCCCTGATCGACAACGAGCTGCCGCGCCCGGCCGTCGAGGTCGAGGTACTCGTGCCGTACACCCACGGCAAGTTCGTCGCCCGCGCCCACACCGAGGGCGAGGTGATCTCCGAGGAGCACACCCCGGAGGGCACGCTGCTCAAGCTGCGGGTGCACGAGGAGCTGGCGGCGGACCTCGCGCCGTACGTTCCCACACCGGCCGGCTGAGCCGTCCGGCACCGGACCGGCGGAAGGCCCGCTCCCCTTGGGGGGGAGCGGGCCTTCTTCGTGCTCGGATCAGCGGCCGGCGAACTTGTCGCTGACCCCGTCGAAGACGGTCTTGGCCTCCTTGCCCAGCCGCGGGCCCGCCAGCCAGCCCGACTCGACCGGGCCGATCGAGGTGTTGGACACCAGCGCGGGCCGGCCGTCGTTGCCGGTGGCGACCCAGCCACCGCCCGAGGAACCACCCGTCATGGTGCAGCCGATGCGGTACATCGTCGGGTCCGACGCACGCAGCGACAGCCGGCCCGGCCGGTCCTGGCACTGGTACAGCTTCTGCCCGTCGTAGGGTGCGGCGGCCGGGTAGCCGATCGCCTCGATGCTCTTCACCCGCGGTACGGCAGGAGCGTCGAACTCCACCGGGAGAGCCGAACCGACCGTCTCCTCCAGGGACTTGCCGCCCCCGTTCTCCGGCTTCACATGCAGCACGGCGAAGTCGTACGGGGCACCGTCACCGCCGGTCGCGCCGCCCTGCGCGATCCACTGGTTCGAGGTCTGCGCCCAGTCGGCCCACCAGATGCCGTAGGGAGCGACCTCCTCCTTGGCGACACCCTCCAACTCGGCCTCGCTCCGGCCCGCGTCGTTGTACGACGGCACGAACGCGATGTTCCGGTACCAGCCGCCGCTCTTGCCCGCGTGCACACAATGCCCCGCCGTCCACACCATGTTGGACTTCCCGGGGTGGGCGGGGTCCTTCACGACGGTCGCCGAGCACACCATCGTGCCCTCGGGGGAGTCGAAGAACACCTTGCCCGCCTCCGGCACGCTCGCGTGGTACCGCGGCGCCACCGCCTGCGCGTCCACCGGGTCCGGCGTCGGGTCGGTCACGCCCTGGTCGCCCGACAGGTCGTTCTCGTCGACCCCCCGGTCCGGGTCCTCGGCGTCCCGCATACGGTCCGGGTCCCAGAGGTCCTTGATGATCGGGTTGATGTAGTCCTTGGCCTCGCGCAGCCAGTCGTCGCGATCCCAGTTCTTCCAGTCGCCGTCCCGCCACTTGTCGATGTCGATCCCGTGTTCGCGGAGCCTGTCCCTGATGTCGTCCGGAATCGTGATCGTGCCTTCGCCCCCGGCCGCGGCGGACGCGGTCGCGGTCGCGGTCGCGGTGCCCCCGGCGTCGGCGTCCCCGGACTCACAGGCGGTGACCGTGAGGGCCAGGGCGGCGGCGAGCGCGACCACCGGCAGCGGGGAGAGACCGCGGCGCGCGCTCTTCTCCCTGCGGGCGGTGAACGACGGCCGTATGGATCGCATGGTGTGACTCCCCCTGAGGTGACGGTACTTGTGCCGCTCTCACATACGCGCGCCGGCCGCTGTCCGATCACTCGTCCGGCTAGCGGGCCGATCGTCCGCCAGACGGCGTGCGCGTACGGCTCGCGGCTCGGTGGAACGGCACCACACACTATGCGGTCGCTGTGGGCGAGTTCTGACGGAACGGCAACGGTTCAGCCACAGCCCGCCGGGCCGGGCAGGTCACAGCGCCGGGACGGCGTCCGGCCGTCGCCGCCGGTCGCGGGGAACGCCGTTTCGGGGCCCCGCCGGGCGGAGATTGTGCGCCAACCCGTAACCCGGTGCGTGTCCCGCTCTTTTTAGCGGTGGGGGCCGGCCGTGCGTGCGCGGTCCCCGGTCCCCGGTTCCCCGCAGTTTCGAGTGGACGCTCGCGGGGCTGCGTATGTCGGGACGGGCGAGGACACGCAACACCCGCTCGCCCCTGGACAGCGGGAGGACAGGGAGCCATGGCCGTAATCGAATCCGTGCGCGGGGGATCCCCCGGTACCGAGGACGCGCGCACCGCGCACGAGGGGATCCTGCGGCGGCAGTCGGCCCGGGAGTCGGCGGCCCGCACCTACGCCCGCGCCCTGCCGATCGTGCCGGTCCGGGCCCGGGGCCTGACCATCGAGGGCGCGGACGGCCGCCGTTATCTCGACTGCCTGTCCGGCGCCGGCACCCTCGCCCTCGGCCACAACCACCCCGTGGTCCTGGAGGCCATCCGCGGGGTCCTGGACTCCGGGGCGCCCCTGCACGTCCTGGACCTCGCCACCCCGGTCAAGGACGCCTTCGTCACCGAGCTGTTCCACACGCTGCCGCCCGGACTCGCCGACCACGCGCGCGTGCAGTTCTGCGGACCGGCCGGCACCGACGCGGTCGAGGCCGCCTTCACCCTCGTCCGGGCCGCCACCGGACGCGACGGCATCCTCGCCTTCAGCGGCGCCTACCACGGGATGACCGCCGGGGCGCTCGCCGCCTCCGGGGGCGCCCCCGACGTACGGGTCGCGCGCCTGCCGTTCCCGCAGGACTACCGCTGTCCCTTCGGGGTCGGCGGGGAACGCGGCGCCGAACTCGCCGCCCGCTGGACCGAGTCCGTCCTCGACGACCCCAAGTCGGGCGTGCCCGACCCGGCCGGGATGATCCTCGAACCCGTCCAGGGGGAGGGCGGTGTGCTGCCCGCGCCGGACGCCTGGCTGCGGCGCGTACGGCGGATCACCGCCGACCGTTCCATCCCGCTGATCGCCGACGAGGTGCAGACCGGCGTCGGACGCACCGGCGCCTTCTGGGCCGTGGAGCACAGCGGTGTCACCCCCGACGTCATGGTCCTGTCCAAGGCCATCGGCGGCAGCTTGCCCCTGGCGGTCATCGTCTACCGCGACGAGCTCGACACCTGGCAGCCCGGCGCCCACGCCGGCACCTTCCGCGGCAACCAGCTCGCCATGGCCGCCGGTACGGCGACCCTCGCGTACGTCCGTGAGAACCGGCTCGCCGAGCGGGCCGCCGACCTGGGCGCGCACATGCTGCGTCAGCTGCGCCGGCTCATGGGGGAGCACGCGTGCATCGGGGACGTGCGGGGGAGGGGGCTGATGATGGGCGTCGAGGTGGTGGATCCGCAGGCCCCGGCCGCGAGCGGCGAGCGGATCGTCACCCTCGCGGCGACCGCCCGGTCGCCGGAGGAGCAGCCCCGGCCCGCCGCTCCCGGTCTCGCGGCCGCCCTTCAGCGCGAGTGCCTGCGCCGCGGGCTGATCGTCGAACTCGGCGGACGCCACTCCAGCGTCGTACGGCTGCTTCCGCCCCTCACCATCACCGACGAGCAGGCGGCCGCGGTGCTGGACCGGCTCGCCGACGCGGTGGACGCCGTGTCCGGTGACCGGGCCCTCGCCGCTCAGCGGCCCCCCGGCCCCGGACGGCACGGCGACCGGCCCTCGCACGCCGACTGAGGACGCTCGCACTCGATTCCCCTGGCCGTGACAGGCCGGCACACCAGCCCCACCTCACGCGGCACCCACCACCGGCGGTGGCCCCCACCACAGGGCCACCCCAGCCACGTCACGCGGCACGGCTCACCCCCGCCTCCCGCACCACCACCGTCGCACCACGCGCCCTGGCTCACCCCAAGGCGCCCCCACACCCCAGAGCCACCGCAGAGGACCATCGTGACGACCACCCCCCTCTCCCTCCCCGACAGCCGGCCCGCGAGAGCCCAGAGCCCGGACAGCGCACCGAACGACCTCCTGAACCACCCCGACCCGCAGCAGGCGGCCGAGGCCGCCGCCCTGGAGAACCTGCTGCGCTGCCACGTACGCGAGACCCGGATGCCGGCACCACCGGACGGCGTCCTCCGCGTCCCGCTGCCCGCCACCGGCACGGCCGTGGTGGTCCCGGTCCACCACTGGTCGCCGACGGGGTGGCACCGCTTCGGCCCGCCCCGCCCGGCCGGCACCCCGGAGGGGACCCCGCCGCTCGACGCGGTCACCCTCGCCGCACTGCTCACCCGGGAGGCCGCGGCAGCGCGCCCCCCGGTGGCCGACCACACCACCGACCTCGTCGGCCGTGTCGCGGACTCCGTCCGCCGCACGGCCGTCTTCCTCCAGGACCGCCGCGCCCACCCGGCCGACGTGACCGACCGCTTCCTGGCCGCCGAGCAGGCCCTCGTCCTCGGGCACCCGCTCCACCCCACCCCCAAGAGCCGCGAAGGACTGTCCGAGGCCGAGGCCCGGATCTACTCACCGGAGACGCGCGGCGCCTTCCCGCTCGCCTGGCTGGCCGTCGCCCCGGACATCGTCGCCACCGATTCGGCGTGGACGGAGGCGGGGCGCCCCGTCACCGCCCCCCAGCTCACGGCCCGGCTCGCCGGCCCAGGGCTGCCGCTGCCCGACGGATACGCCGCACTGCCCCTGCACCCCTGGCAGCTGCGCGAGATCCGGCAGCGCCCCGATACGGCGGCCCTGTTCGACGCCGGTCTGCTCCGCGACGCCGGCACCCACGGGCCCGCGTGGCACCCCACCTCGTCCGTCCGCACGGTCTACCGCTCCGGTGCCCCCGCCATGCTCAAGCTCTCCCTCGGCCTGCGCATCACCAACTCCCGCCGCGAGAACCTCCGCAAGGAACTGCACCGGGGCGTGGAGGTGCACCGGCTGCTGCGCGGCGGCCTCGGGACCCGGTGGCAGGCCGCGCACCAGGGCTTCGACATCGTGCGCGACCCGGCCTGGCTCGCCGTCGACGGACCGGACGGCACCCCGGTGACCGGGCTCGACGTGATGATCCGGCACAACCCCTTCGTGCCCACGGACGACGTGTCCTGCGTGGCCGGCCTGGTGTCCCCCCGGCCGCACGGCCCGGCCTTCCCGGACGCGCGACCGGCGCCGTCCCGGCTGGCCGCGGTCGTCACCCGGCTCGCAGCCCGGACCGGACGATCGCCGGGCGCGGTCGCCGCCGAGTGGTTCCTGCGATACCTCGACCAGGTCGTCCGGCCCGTGCTGTGGCTGGACTCCGAGGCGGGGATCGCCCTGGAGGCCCACCAGCAGAACACGCTGCTCCTGCTGGACGCCGACGGCTGGCCCGCGGGCGGCCGCTACCGCGACAACCAGGGCTACTACTTCCGCGCGTCCCGGCGCGCGGAACTCGACGCCCGGCTCCCCGGCATCGGCGAACTCAGCGACACCTTCGTCCCGGACGAGGTCACCGACGAACGCTTCGCCTACTACCTGGGGATCAACAACATCCTCGGGCTCGTCGGCGCGTTCGGCTCCCAGGGACTGGCCGACGAGCGGCTGCTGCTCGCCGCGCTCCGCCGCTTCCTCGGCGAGGTCGCCTCCGGGCCCGCCCGGCTGCGCACCCCGTTCCCCGCGCTGCTGCTCGACTCCCCGGTGCTGCGCTGCAAGGCCAACCTGCTGACCCGGGTGCACGGCCTGGACGAACTCGTCGGCCCGGTCGACACCCAGTCCGTGTACGTCGGCATCCCCAACCCCCTGCACCTCTGACGGCGACGACCCGCCCCACCTCCCGAGAGGACCTCGTCGTGCCCCCCACCGACACGAGCGCCCACGCCGACCCCGTCCCGCCGCCCGACACCGACGCCGAGGACACCCTGGACCTGGAACTGCCCGACGAACTCGTCACCCTCATCGCCTCGGACACCGGGAGAGGCGGTGCCGGGGACGCGGGCCCCGGGGCCCGGCCCGGGGAACCGCTCGCCGGGATGTCCGACCTCCTCGACCATGTGGCCGGCTGGGGGCCGGTCAGCACCCCCGCTGGGGTGTTCCATCTGGTCCCGGTCCGCATCGAACGCGATCTGACGCTCCTCAGCCGCTGGATGAACGATCCGGCCGTCGCGGAGTTCTGGGGGCTCGCCGGGCCCGAGGACATCACGGAGCGGCATCTGCGGGCCCAGCTCTCGGGCGACGGACGCAGCGTCCCGTGCGTCGGCCTGCTGGACGGCACACCGATGAGCTACTGGGAGATCTACCGGGCCGACCTCGACCCCCTGGCCCGGTACTACCCCGCCCGGCCCCACGACACCGGGGTCCACCTCCTCATCGGCGGGCCCGGCGACCGCGGGCGCGGCCTGGGGCGGACGCTGCTGCGCGCGGTCGCGGACCTCGCGTTCGGCAGGCGCCCGGCGTGCGGCCGGGTCGTGGCGGAGCCCGACCTGCGCAACACGCCGTCGCTCGCGGCCTTCCTCGGCGCCGGTTTCCGGTTCTCCTCGGAGGTCGAACTGCCCCACAAACGGGCGGCCCTCATGGTCAGGGACCGGAACCTGCGGCATCTGCTGTGACGGCCGTCACCCGCCACGGTGCCGGTGACGGGGCGCGCGACGACGGGCCGGCATCGGAGACGGTCGAAGCCGGTCCGATGCCGACCGGCTCCGACCGCCTTCCGCGCACAGTCGAACCGTTACCGCTCCACCCCGGCCCCCTTCGGTCCCGGCCGGTCCCGAGGGGCAACAACCCCGGTCCTGATCCCGTCCCTCTCCCCGACCGTGATCGCCCGGTTGTCAGTGCCGGGCCGTAGGGTGGTCGCGCTATGACGAAGCCCTCCCTCCCCGAACTCCTGCATGCCGCCGTCACCGCCGTCGGCGGCATGGAGCGCCCCGGCCAGGTGACCATGGCCGAATCCGTCGCCGAGGCGATCGACGGCGGTTCCCATCTGCTGGTCCAGGCCGGCACCGGCACCGGTAAGTCACTCGGCTATCTGGTGCCCGCGCTCGCACACGGGGAGCGGGTCGTGGTGGCCACGGCCACCCTGGCCCTGCAGCGGCAGCTCGTGGAGCGGGACCTCCCGCGCACCGTGGACGCGCTGCATCCGCTGCTGCGCCGGCGCCCCGAGTTCGCCATGCTCAAGGGGCGGTCGAACTACCTCTGTCTGCACCGCCTGCACGAGGGCGTCCCGCAGGACGAGGAGGAGGGCCTGTTCGACCAGTTCGAGGCGGCAGCGCCCACCAGCCGGCTCGGGCAGGACCTCCTGCGGCTGCGCGACTGGTCGGACGACACCGAGACCGGCGACCGGGACGACCTGACGCCGGGTGTGTCGGACCGCGCCTGGGCGCAGGTGTCGGTGTCGTCGCGGGAGTGCCTGGGCGCGACCAAGTGCGCGTACGGCGCCGAGTGCTTCGCCGAGATGGCCCGGGAGCGGGCCAAGCTCGCCGAGGTCGTCGTCACCAACCACGCCCTGCTCGCGATCGACGCCATCGAAGGCGCCCCCGTGCTCCCGCAGCACGAGGTGCTGATCGTCGACGAGGCGCACGAGCTCGTCTCCCGGGTCACCGGCGTGGCCACCGGCGAGCTCACCCCGGGACAGGTCAACCGCGCGGTGCGCCGAGCGGCGAAGCTCGTCAACGAGAAGGCCGCCGACCAGCTGCAGACCGCCGCCGAGGGCTTCGAGCGGCTGATGGAGCTCGCGCTGCCGGGACGTCTGGAGGAGATCCCCGAGGACCTCGGCTACGCGCTCATGGCGCTGCGCGACGCCTGCCGCACGGTCATCTCGGCCATCGGCGCCACCCGTGACAAGTCCGTGCAGGACGAGGACGCGGTCCGCAAGCAGGCGCTGGCCTCGGTGGAGTCCGTGCACGACGTGGCCGAGCGGATCACGAACGGCTCCGAGTGGGACGTCGTCTGGTACGAGCGGCACGACCGGTTCGGCGCGTCGCTGCGCGTGGCCCCGATGTCGGTGTCGGGTCTGCTGCGCGAGAAGCTCTTCGCCGACCGCTCGGTCGTCCTGACGTCGGCGACACTGAAGCTGGGCGGGGACTTCAACGGCGTCGGCGCCTCCCTCGGACTCGCACCCGAGGGCACCAAGGGCGACGACGTCCCGGAGTGGAAGGGCGTGGACGTCGGCTCCCCGTTCGACTACCGCAAGCAGGGCATCCTCTACGTCGCCAAGCATCTGTCGCGCCCCGCGCGGGACGGCGACCGCGCGGACATGCTGGACGAGCTGACGGAGCTGATCCAGGCGGCCGGGGGCCGCACGCTCGGGCTGTTCTCCTCGATGCGGGCCGCACAGCTGGCCGCGGAGGAGCTGCGCTCGCGTATCCCCGAGTTCCCGATCCTCCTGCAGGGCGAGGAGACGCTCGGCGAGCTGATCAAGAACTTCGCGGCCGACCCGAAGACCTGTCTGTTCGGCACGCTGTCGCTCTGGCAGGGCGTCGACGTCCCGGGCGCGAGCTGCCAGCTGGTCGTCATGGACAAGATCCCGTTCCCCCGGCCGGACGACCCGCTGATGAGCGCCCGCCAGAAGGCCGTGGAGGACGCCGGGGGCAACGGCTTCATGGCGGTGGCCGCCACCCATGCCGCGCTGCTCATGGCGCAGGGCGCCGGCCGTCTCGTACGGGCCACCGAGGACCGTGGTGTCGTCGCGGTCCTGGACCCGAGGCTGGCCACCGCGCGCTACGGGAGCTATCTCAAGGCGTCCCTGCCCGACTTCTGGTACACGACGGACCGTAACCAGGTGCGCCGGTCGCTGTCGGCGATCGACGCGTCCGCGCGGCACACGGAGGCGGCCGGAGCCGGCGCGGAGCCGGTGGAGGCCGACGGGACGGAGTGATCGTGGTTAGCCTGTCGCGGGCCCGCGACAGGCTAACCACTGATCAGGGGCGGCTTCTCACCGGGCCCCGACGGCCCGGGGTCCGGACAGCACAGGGCCCCGGAACCGGCGCAGAGGTCCCGGGGCCCGGTCAGGGGGGCCGCCGCACGCGGCTATGCCCGCCGCGGCCGTCACACGCGGCGCAGCACCGCCACCACCTTGCCCAGGATGGTCGCGTCGTCACCGGGGATCGGCTCGTACGCGGCGTTGTGCGGGAGGAGCCAGACGTGCCCGTCCTCGCGCTTGAAGCGCTTGACGGTGGCCTCGCCGTCCAGCATGGCGGCCACGATGTCGCCGTTCTCGGCGACCGGCTGGCGGCGGACCGTGACCCAGTCGCCGTCGCAGATCGCGGCCTCGATCATCGAGTCGCCGACGACCTTGAGGACGAACAGCTCACCGTCGCCGACCAGCTGCCGGGGGAGGGGGAAGACGTCCTCGACGGACTCCTCGGCGAGGATCGGGCCACCGGCGGCGATCCGGCCGACCAGGGGGACGTAGGAGGCGGCGGGCTTGCCGGCGGTGTCGGTGGGCTGCACCGAGGCGGCCTGGTCGGAGCCGCGGACCTCGTACGCGCGCGGGCGGTGCGGGTCGCGGCGGAGGAAGCCCTTGCGCTCCAGCGCCATCAGCTGGTGGGCGACCGAGGACGTGCTCGACAGGCCGACCGCCTGACCGATCTCCCGCATCGACGGCGGGTACCCACGCCGCTGCACGGAATCCCTGATGACCTCGATCACCCGGCGCTGGCGGTCCGTGAGCCCTGAGCTGTCGGCCCGGATGCCTGGAGGTCGGCCCGGAAGCGAGCGCTTCTGGACCTCGGGATTCACGGTTTCGTTCATCGCATGCACCGGCTCGAGTCGGCCCTGGGAGCGGTCCTGGGCAGTGATGGTGGCACTGTCTGCGGTGGTGGTCACGTCGGCCCCTTCTCGATGGTCTCCCTGCTGCACAACGGTAGTTGCTTTCGAAAGGTTGCGCCAAACACACGTTCGAGTGAAAAATCGCGGATCGTCTTACGTGATCACAAAGTGGGGTGTATAGCTGGCAAGCTTTCCCGGCGGGCGAAGGGGCCCCTTGTTGTACTCTTCACCGCCGAGGCAACGGCCTCGTCGGTGGTTGCCCAGTCTGCCATCCAGGGCCGTCCGTCTCGTGGACCGACCCCCATGTGCGCGGGAGTCCCACCTCCCCTCCGTGCGGCGCTCACGTTATCTCCGTAGGTGCCGGGGCGATACGGCCGTGCACCCGAATGTGCGGCATGACGGCCCCGCGACGGGGCACACGGCGGGGGCCGCGACCCCGTCGGCACCCGCTTCGGCCCGACACGCTCTATGGCGTGGGTGTATGGGCCAAGCCCCACATCTAGTGGTTGGATTGCGGGAGCGGCCCAGAAGTTGTGGTGACCCGGGTCTTCGAACGCTCGGAGATCGCCTATGCTGGGGGCTGCTTCGCGGGGCGCATGTGGCCCAGTGAGGCTATTGAGTCTGCTGTGAGGAGGGTTCGGAGTCATGCACTGCCCCTTCTGCAGGCACCCCGACAGCCGCGTCGTCGACAGCCGTACGACCGACGACGGCACGTCGATCCGCAGGCGCCGTCAGTGTCCCGACTGCTCCCGTCGTTTCACGACCGTGGAGACGTGCTCACTGATGGTGGTCAAGCGGTCCGGAGTCACCGAACCGTTCAGCCGTACCAAGGTCATCAACGGTGTGCGCAAGGCATGCCAGGGGCGGCCTGTCACCGAGGACGCCCTCGCCCAGCTCGGCCAGCGGGTCGAGGAGGCGGTGCGGGCCACCGGAAGCGCCGAGCTGACCACCCACGACGTGGGTCTGGCCATACTCGGCCCGTTGCAGGAGCTCGACCTCGTCGCGTATCTGCGGTTCGCCTCCGTGTACCGGGCGTTCGACTCGCTCGAGGACTTCGAGGCCGCGATCGCGGAACTGAGGGAGGCGACGGGGTGCCGCGCCACGGACGACGACGCCGGTGAGTCGCGCGCGGACACAGGGGGCCAGGAGAACGAAGGCGGGGCCGCGGGGGCCGTACCGGTGCCCGTGCCCGCCGAAGCCGCCGACTGAGAGCCGGCCGGACCGGCGTCGACAGACCGGATCCGGCAGGGGAAGCGGCGGGGAAAAGACGTGCTGCGGGCGGCGACCAGAGGGTGCCCGCAGCGAAGGACAGAACACGTGCCACGGGGAACATCGGGGCACTTCAGGGCGTTTTTGCCCGTACAGGGAGGCGGCATGACAGAGACGGCGAGCGGTCCGGCACGGAGTTCCCGCGCCAAGGGCGGCAAGACGGCCAAGGGGCTGCGTATCGAGCGCATCCACACCACCCCCGGCGTGCACCCGTACGACGAGGTGGCCTGGGAGCGCCGTGACGTCGTCATGACCAACTGGCGCGACGGCTCGGTCAACTTCGAGCAGCGCGGCGTCGAGTTCCCCGACTTCTGGTCGGTGAACGCGGTCAACATCGTCACCAGCAAGTACTTCCGGGGTGCCGTCGGCACCCCGCAGCGCGAGGTGAGCCTGAAGCAGCTCATCGACCGCATCGTGAAGACGTACCGGAAGGCCGGCGAGGACTACAAGTACTTCGCGTCGCCCGCCGACGCCGAGATCTTCGAGCACGAGCTCGCCTACGCCCTGCTCCACCAGATCTTCAGCTTCAACAGCCCCGTGTGGTTCAACGTGGGCACGCCGCAGCCCCAACAGGTCTCCGCCTGCTTCATCCTGTCCGTCGACGACTCCATGGAGTCGATCCTCGACTGGTACAAGGAAGAGGGCATGATCTTCAAGGGCGGCTCCGGCGCCGGCCTGAACCTCTCCCGCATCCGCTCCTCCAAGGAGCTGCTGTCCTCCGGCGGCAACGCCTCGGGTCCGGTCTCCTTCATGCGCGGCGCCGACGCCTCCGCGGGCACCATCAAGTCGGGCGGCGCCACCCGCCGGGCCGCCAAGATGGTCATCCTCGACGTCGACCACCCGGACATCGAGGACTTCATCGAGACCAAGGTGAAGGAAGAGGAGAAGATCCGCGCCCTGCGCGACGCGGGCTTCGACATGGACCTGGGCGGCGACGACATCACGTCCGTCCAGTACCAGAACGCCAACAACTCGGTCCGCGTGAACGACGAGTTCATGAAGGCGGTCGAGCAGGGCGGCACGTTCGGCCTGCGCGCCCGGATGACCGGCGAGGTCATCGAGGAGGTCGACGCCAAGTCGCTCTTCCGCAAGATGGCCGAGGCCGCGTGGGCCTGTGCCGACCCCGGCATCCAGTACGACGACACCATCAACCACTGGCACACCTGCCCGGAGTCCGGCCGTATCAACGGCTCGAACCCGTGCAGCGAGTACATGCACCTGGACAACACGTCCTGCAACCTCGCCTCGCTGAACCTGATGAAGTTCCTCAAGGACGACGGCCTGGGCCACCAGTCCTTCGAGATCGAGCGCTTCGCCAAGGTCGTCGAGCTCGTCATCACCGCGATGGACATCTCCATCTGCTTCGCGGACTTCCCGACGCAGAAGATCGGTGAGAACACGCGCGCGTTCCGCCAGCTCGGCATCGGCTACGCCAACCTCGGCGCCCTGCTGATGGCGACCGGCCACGCCTACGACTCCAAGGGCGGCCGCGCCCTCGCCGGTGCCATCACCTCCCTGATGACCGGCACCTCGTACAAGCGCTCCGCCGAACTCGCCGCGGTCGTCGGCCCGTACGACGGCTACGCGCGCAACGCGCAGCCGCACCTGCGCGTCATGAAGCAGCACGCCGACGCCAACGCCGTGGCCGTCCGCATGGACGACCTGGACACGCCGATCTGGGCCGCCGCCACGGAGGCCTGGCAGGACGTGCAGCGCCTCGGCGAGAAGAACGGTTTCCGTAACGCGCAGGCGTCCGTCATCGCCCCGACCGGCACCATCGGTCTCGCGATGTCCTGCGACACCACCGGCCTCGAGCCCGACCTCGCGCTGGTCAAGTTCAAGAAGCTGGTCGGCGGCGGCTCGATGCAGATCGTCAACGGCACCGTCCCGCAGGCCCTGCGCCGCCTGGGCTACCAGGAGGAGCAGATCGAGGCGATCGTCGCCCACATCGCCGAGAACGGCAACGTGATCGACGCCCCCGGTCTCAAGCCCGAGCACTACGAGGTGTTCGACTGCGCCATGGGCGAGCGCGCCATCTCCCCGATGGGCCACGTCCGCATGATGGCCGCGATCCAGCCGTGGATCTCCGGCGCCCTGTCCAAGACGGTCAACATGCCGGAGACGGCGACCGTCGAGGAGGTCGAGGAGATCTACTTCGAGGCCTGGAAGATGGGCGTCAAGGCGCTCGCCATCTACCGCGACAACTGCAAGGTCGGCCAGCCCCTCTCCGCCAAGACCAAGGAGAAGGAGAAGACCGAGATCACGGAGAAGGCCGAGGCCACCATCCGTGAGACGGTCGAGAAGGTCGTCGAGTACCGCCCGGTCCGCAAGCGTCTGCCCAAGGGCCGTCCCGGCATCACGACGTCCTTCACCGTCGGCGGCGCCGAGGGCTACATGACCGCCAACTCCTACCCGGACGACGGTCTCGGCGAGGTCTTCCTGAAGATGTCCAAGCAGGGCTCGACCCTCGCCGGCATGATGGACGCCTTCTCCATCGCGGTCTCCGTCGGCCTTCAGTACGGCGTGCCGCTGGAGACGTACGTCTCGAAGTTCACCAACATGCGCTTCGAGCCGGCCGGTATGACCGACGACCCGGACGTGCGGATGGCGCAGTCGATCGTCGACTACATCTTCCGCCGCCTGGCGCTGGACTTCCTGCCCTTCGAGACCCGCTCCGCGCTCGGCATCCACTCCGCCGAGGAGCGTCAGCGCCACCTGGAGACCGGCTCGTACGAGCAGTCCATCGACGACGACGAGGTCGACGTCGAGGGCCTGGCGCAGTCGGCGCCGCGCGCCCAGGAGCTGAAGGCCGTCGCCGCGCCGAAGTCCGAGGTGGAGGCGGCCAAGCCCGCCCCGAAGCAGGCCCACACCAGCGCCGAGCTGGTGGAGATGCAGCTGGGCATCCAGGCCGACGCCCCGCTGTGCTTCTCCTGCGGTACGAAGATGCAGCGGGCCGGTTCCTGCTACATCTGCGAGGGCTGCGGATCGACCAGCGGTTGCAGCTGACCCGCTGATGAGTGACGCGTGACGAGAGGGGCGCCGGCGATCGTGCCGGCGCCCCTCTCCCGTGTCCGCCCTGCCGGCGGCCCTCAGATGCGGCGGCGGCCCATGATCTGCGTGAAGTCCGCCGGGTCGTCCTCGAAGCCGTGTACGCCGGGACGGAAGTCCCAGGTCGTCGAGCCGTCCCGGACGAACTCCGCGACCGTCGCCGCCGTCGCGCCGAGGACCCCGCCGAAGTCGTCCTCGGCCAGGACCGTGTAGCCCTCGCGGATCCGCAGGGCCGGCTTGACGACACTCACGAAGGTCCGCTGCGCCGGGTGCTGCTGGATGACCACACCGACCACCACGCGCGCGTACCGTGCGTCGAGCCGGTCGAGCTCCACGGTCAGCACCTCGTCCCAGCCGAAGCCCTGGCCGTCCTTGCTGTCCCGGTTCAGATGGATCGTGCCGTCGGGGGAGCGGCTGTCGAAGTGGACCACGTAGGCGGGATCACCGTAGGGATCGCTCGCCGCGTAGGTGGCCGCCACGATGTCCAGGTCGGTGGGCGGCTGCCCTGCCGGACTCGGATCCCATTTGACCGAGATCTCGACCTTCCGGAAGCTCTTGCTGATGGCGTTCACCAGGTTTCCCCTTCCCCGTACCGCGAGTGCCTCGACCCGAACTGCCCGGCGGACAAGGCCGGTTGTCCATCCTGCCACGCGAAGCGGAACCCGTGCCGCAGAGCACTGCCGCCGACCGTGACCGGCACCACGCCCCCTGGCCTTACGATGGCGCGGTGCTGGTCAAGTGGATTCGCTGCACCGTGGTGGACCGCCGCGGTTTCGAGCGGGGGCAGCGGAAATGGGCGGGGCTTCTGGGTGAGCCGGGGTTCAGGGGGCAAGGCGGTGGGTGGAGCCGGGGGCGGCAGGGGGTGGCGCACGTCTTCTCGTTCTGGGAGAGCCGTTCCTTCTACGACTCCTTCATGGCCCGGTCCCACGACCGGCTGGCCGCGACCCAGTCGGGCACCTTCAAGGACGCGCAGGTCAAGCTCTTCGACTACCGCTTCGACGTGAAGACGGGCTTCGAGCCGCGCTTCACCGACGCGGACCTCGTCCGGGTGGCGCACTGCCGGGTCCACGAGGAACGGGCCGAGCACTTCACGCTCATGCAGGAGAAGGTCTGGAACCCCGCGATGGCGGGATCGCCGGGCATGATCCGCGGGCTGTTCGGCGAGGCGCCGGGACCCGAGTTCTTGGTGCTGTCCATGTGGCGGTCGGCGGCCGAGCACGGAAAGTACCGCACCGAACGGGTGGAGCGGCTGGCCCTGCGGGCCCAGACGGAGGCGGACGTGGCCGCCCTCACCGGCGACATCGTGCAACTGGAGCCCACCTGGACGGTGTGACATCACCCCTCGTCCACGCGTCCCGATGTGACCCGTGAGGCGGAAAATGTGTGACCTACGCCTTATGGAGCCCCCAGGAGTGCTCCATCAACCGTCCCCCGATCTAGGGTTTTGGCATGGCACGACCACGGCGCATCGTCCTTGTCCGGCACGGGGAGTCAACCGGCAATGTTGATGACACCGTGTACGAGCGTGAACCCGACCATGCTCTCGCCCTGACCGAGCGGGGCTGGCAGCAGGCGGAGGAGACCGGCAAACGGCTGCGCGAGGTCTTCGGCCGCGAACGCGTCAGCGTGTACGTCTCCCCGTATCGCCGCACGCACGAGACGCTGCGTGCCTTCCACCTCGACCCCGAGCTCGTACGGGTCCGCGAGGAGCCCCGCCTGCGGGAACAGGACTGGGGGAACTGGCAGGACTGCGACGACGTCCGCCTCCAGAAGGCGTACCGGGACGCCTACGGCCACTTCTTCTACCGCTTCGCGCAGGGCGAGTCCGGCGCCGACGTCTACGACCGGGTCGGCGGCTTCCTGGAGAGCCTCTTCCGCAGCTTCGAGGCCCCCGACCACCCCCCGAACGTGCTGCTCGTGACCCATGGGCTGGCCATGCGGCTGTTCTGCATGCGCTGGTTCCACTGGACGGTCGCGGAATTCGAATCCCTGTCCAATCCGGGGAACGCGGACATGCGGATGCTCGTTCTGGGGGACGACGGCAAGTACACCTTGGACAGGCCGTTTCACCGCTGGCGTGACCCGGAACCGTACGGGATCACCGGATAGAGTGGCAGTGCGATGACCGCAGATTCCTCCCCCGACGAGCGCTTGGAGCGCGCCCTCGCCAGCCTGCGCGGACTGGCGGTCGGGGACGCGCTGGGCTCGCAGTTCTTCGTCCCGGTGAACTACCCGCTGCTCAAGCGCCGCGAGCTGCCCCCGGGCCCCTGGCAGTGGACGGACGACACGGAGATGGCCGGTTCCGTGGTGGCCGTGCTGAGCACCCACCACCGGATCGACCAGGACGCCCTCGCCCGCTCCTTCGCCGAGCACCATGACTTCGACCGGGGCTATGGGCCCGCCGTCAACCGGCTGCTGCGCCTGGTCAGGGAGGGCGGCGACTGGCGCGAGCTGTCCGCCGCGCTGTTCAACGGACAGGGCTCCTGGGGCAACGGCGCGGCGATGCGGATCGCCCCCCTCGGCGCCTGGTACGCCGACGACCCCGAGCAGGCCACGCACCAGGCCGAGATCTCGGCCTACCCCACGCACCAGCACCGTGAGGCGGTCGTCGGGGCCATGGCGGTCGCCGCCGCGGCAGCCCTGGCCGCCGCTCCCGGCGGGCCGCCACGCCCCGAGACGCTCCTGGACGACGTCATCGCCCTCGTCCCGAAGAGCGCGGTCGCCGCGGGACTGCGCCGCGCCCGGGACATGCTCGACTACGGCGACGCGACCACCGTCGCGGCCGTCCTGGGCTGCGGCCGGCGGACGACGGCCCATGACACGGTGCCGTTCGCGCTCTGGTCGGCCGCGCGCGCCCTCGGTGACTACGAGGAGGCGTTCTGGACGACCGCCCAGGTCGGCGGCGACATGGACACGACCTGCGCCATCGTGGGCGGCGTGATCGGCTCCGGCAAGGCCGGGTCGGTCCCCGCCGAGTGGCTGCGCCGGACCGAGGCGCTTCCGGAGTGGGTGCACGCCTCGGTGTAGCGGGAGGGCGTTCCACGGGGCCGGGGCGCACGGATGACCGGCCCGGGGTCCTCGTCACCTGTCTCCGGACCCGAGCCGGTCGTCCGCCGCCCGGTGTGGGCCACGTCCGTCATCCCGCCAGGGGACCCGCCGTCCCGGAGAGGGCGTCCAGGTCGCTCCGGCGGACCCGCACCACGACCGCGGCGACGACGAACGCCAGGACGGCCATGGCGGCGGCCGGGATGAACGCCGTGGAGATGCCCTGGGACAGGACCTCGTGGCCCCAGGGCGCCGGCAGCTGACCCGACTCGGCGAACGCGGCCTTCTGCTCCGGCGTGGCCTGGGCCATGAACGACGCGGCCTGCTCGGTCGCCTCGTCGCGGCTGGCGGAGCCGAAGACGGTCGTGAGGATGGACAGACCGAGCGCGCCGCCCACCTGCTGCGTGGTGTTGAGCAGGGCGGAGGCCGCACCCGCCTCGCGCGGGGCGACACCGGACACGGCGGTCACGGTGAGCGTGACGAAGTTGAGGCCCATACCGAGGCCGAAGACCAGCATCGGGCCGAGCACCCCGCCGACGTACGAGCTGCCCGAGTCGACCAGGGACTGCCAGGCGAGACCGATGGCCGCGAGCGTGGTACCGGCCATCAGGAACGGCTTGGGGCCGAGCACCGGCAGCAGCCGCTGCGAGATCCCGGCGCCCACGGCGATCACCACGGTGACCGGCAGGAAGGCCAGTCCGGCGCGGATGGGGGAGTAGCCCAGCACGTTCTGCACGAACAGCACGATGTAGAAGAACATGCCGAACATCGCCGCGGCGAGGCTGATCATGATCAGGTACGTGCCCGAGCGGTTGCGGTCGGCGAACATCCGCAGCGGGGTGATCGGTTCCTTGGCGCGGCTCTCGACGTACAGGAAGGCGGCGAGCAGCACCAGGGCCGCGCCGAACGCACCGACCGTCAGGGAGTCCCGCCAGCCGTCGGACGCCGCGCGGATGAAGCCGTAGACCAGCGCGACCATGCCGAGTGTGGAGGTGAGCGCGCCGGTCAGGTCGAAACGGCCGGGGTGGCGCTCGGACTCGTTGATGTAGCGCGGCGCGACGACCGCGATGAGAACGCCGATGGGCACGTTCACGAAGAGCACCCACCGCCAGTCGAGCCAGTCGGTGAGCAGCCCGCCGGCCAGCAGCCCGATGGCGCCGCCGCCCGCGGAGACGGCCGCGAAGATGCCGAACGCCCGGTTGCGCTCGGGGCCTTCGGGGAACGTCGTGGTGATCAGCGCGAGCGACGTGGGTGAGGCGATGGCGCCGCCCATGCCCTGCAGGACACGCGCGGCGAGCAACTGCCAGGGCTCCTGGGCGAGGCCGCCGAGCAGCGAGGCGAAGGTGAACAGCAGGATGCCGGCGATGAAGACCCGGCGGCGCCCGAGGATGTCCCCGGCTCGCCCGCCGAGCAGCAGCAGGCCGCCGAAGGTGAGCGTGTAGGCGCTGACGACCCAGGTCAGGTCGGTCGTGGAGAAGTCGAGCGCGGTCTGGATGTCGGGCAGGGCGATGTTGACGATGGTGGCATCGAGGACCACCATCAGCTGGCACGCGGCGATGACCGCGAGGGCGATGCCCGGATGCGACGGGCGGGAGGCCGGGCCCGGTGGAGCGGGCGCGGGTGAGTGGGTCTGTATCTGATCGTGCGTCACAGAGCGTCCCCCAAAGACGAAGTAGTGAACGTGTGCGTTCACTAGCGGGGACGATAGCGAGTCCTCCTTAGTGAACACAAGCGTTCCCTAAAGGGTCCTTCGAGACGTCCGTCGCCGTGCTGGTCAGCGGGGTGCCGGGGCGGGCGGACCGCACCGTCCGTCCCTGGCGGTTCCAGCCGTTTCGGTGCCAGGGGCATCGAAAGAGCGGCCGTCGCCTGACATGCTGGGGAGGGCGTGGTCACGCGGCGCGTCCCCCCTTCGGTCGCCGCGTGGCGCTCGCGCCTCCCTGTGCCCCGCTTCGCTCGTTCGTTGGAGACGCTCAGATGGTTACCTCGCGCCGGACGGCCGCTCCCGCTCGGCCCGCCTCCCCGCGCCGGCGCGGCGCGGTGCTCGAACGGGCGATCCTGGACGCCGCGTTGGAGCAGCTCAGCACCGTCGGCTGGAAGGGTCTGACGATGGAGGGCGTCGCGGCCTCCGCGCAGACCGGGAAGGCCGCCGTCTACCGTCGCTGGCCCTCCAAGGAGGACCTCGTCGCCGACGCGCTGCGGGCCGGACTGCCGCCGCTGGAGTCGGCTCCCGACGTCGGATCCGTGCGCGAGGACCTCCTCGCCCTGTGCCGGCTGGCGCGCGACGCGATGTTCTCGCGCCCCGGACACGCACTTCGCGCAGTTATTCACGAATGTGAAGATATTCAAGCCGAGCGCTTCCATGCCGTGATCTTCGAAGGGCTGGTCGAGCCGACGATCAGGCTGCTGCGCGAGGTCATCGTCCGTGGAATCGAGCGGGGCGAGGTGCGTGAGGACGCGGCGAACGGCTACACCTACGACGCCATCCCGGCGATGATGATGTACCGGTCGAAGATGTGCGGCAGCGAATGGGGTGACCGTGATCTGGAGGAGATGATCGACCAGTTCATGATCCCGCTGCTCCGCAGGACGGACTCCTGATCGTGCGCTCGTCCGGGCGTGGTCCGGGTGCGGTGAACCGGGTGTCGGAGGCGGCTCCGGGCGGCGTAGGCTGAGGGCGCCATGCCGTACGAACCACCTACCCACACCGTCGAGCGCTCCCTCCGAGCCACGACCGGAGCGAAGATAATTGCCGGTGTCGACGAGGTCGGGCGGGGTGCCTGGGCCGGTCCCGTCACCGTCTGTGCCGCGATCACCGGACTGCGCAGGCCCCCGGAAGGGCTCACGGACTCCAAGCTGCTCACCGTCAAGCGCCGCACCGAACTCGCGGAGACGCTGCGGACCTGGGTGACCTCCTACGCCCTCGGGCACGCCTCCCCGGAGGAGATCGACGAGCGGGGGATGACGGCCGCGCTGCGGCTCGCCGCGGTGCGCGCCCTGGAGGCCCTGCCGGTCCGGCCCGACGCGGTCATCCTCGACGGCAAGCACGACTACCTCGGGACCCCCTGGCGGGTCCGTACGGTGATCAAGGGCGACCAGTCGTGCGTGGCGGTGGCCGCGGCCTCGGTGATCGCCAAGGTCCAGCGCGACAAAATGATGGCCGAACTGGGTATCGACCATGCAGACTTCGGTTTTGCGGACAACGCCGGGTATCCGTCGCCCGTGCACAAGGCCGCACTGGCGGAGCGGGGACCCACCCCGTACCACCGGTTGTCGTGGGCGTATCTTGATGCGCTGCCCCAGTGGCGGCACCTCAAGAAGGTCCGCACGTGGGTGGAGGGAAGCGTTCCGGCGATCGAGGGCCAGCTCGGCTTCGATTTCTGACGTTCCGCTCGCACTTGTGTGCCACCCGCCGGCGCCAGCCGGACCAGCGTTTGATAAAAATCAGCTCATGCCTCTCATTCCCGAGGAGCCTCAGATTCACGAGAGTGCCCAGGGTCCCCGCGCCACTTCGGCCAGTGGCCGTACCGCGCCGACCCCCCGCCCCGTCCCCGGCCCCCGCCCCGCGGCTCCGTCGCGTCCCGGCCGCCCCGGGCCCCTGCGGCCCACGCCGCCGGCGCAACGCACCCCGCGTGACGTGGCCGTTGCCCAGCCCGGTCCGTCGGCTCCGGCCGTTGCCGCCGTCTCCGCTCCGCCCCCGGCCGCCCCGCAGATCCAGCTGATCCTGGCCTCGCCCGAGGGCGCGCTCGACGCCGCCGAGGAAGCCGTCGACATGCTCCTCGACTCGGGGCGTGCCCCCGGTGAGGTGCTGGTGATCACGACCGGCGACCAGCACCCGTGGGCCGCCCACGAACTGTCGTTCGGCGAGGCCGCCTACTGGGCGCAGCACGACGCGGGAGACGACGTCTTCTACGCCGACGCCTCCGCGGCCGGCCGTGCGGCGCCGCGCCAGGTGGTCGTCGTGGCGCTGAACGGCGGGACCGACGCGGTGGCCGCCGAGACCCTGCCGCTGGCCCTCGGCCGGGCCGGTGCCCTGCTGATCGTCTGCGGCGACCCGCAGCGCATCAACTCGGTGCTGGGCGCGGGCGTCTGAGCCGTCACCGGCTCGCCCGGCCCGGTCGGCGACCAGCCCCCGGACGGGGCGCTTCGTGGTGAGAGGGCGCGTACGACACCGGTGTGCGGCCGGGCAGGCCGGATTCCCCGCGTCCGTGGGTCTCGTCGCGGTGCCGAGTGCTGGGGCGGTCCTTGTCCCCGCTGTGCCCGTGGGCCATTCGTGTTGCCGGGTCGTACCCGATCGGGCTCACGGTGCCCGGTGGTGGCCAGGACCGGGCACCGGGGCCGATTGCCGGACCGGCCTCAGCGCGCCGCGGCGCGCCGCAGGACCTCCGACGCCGCGCCGCCGGTGCGGGGCATCGGCAGCGGGGACTCGGACGTGGCGAACGGCTCCGGCGTCGAGTCGGTGCTCGGGCGGCGGCCGCCACGGCCCTCCCCGAGGACCTGCCAGCCGTCGCGGGTCAGCGTGATGTACGCCCCGCAGCGCAGGCCGTGCAGCGTGCAGGCGTCCCGCAGCCCCCACATCCACGCGCCGTCCTCCTCCGTCCAACGCCCGTCGCCCTCGCGGCAGTAGAGCAGGACCGCGGTGCGCACCGGGGTGCGGCGCCGCAGGTCGTGCGGGATGACGCGGCGGAGCTGGGACAGCAGGGCGTTGCGGAACATCCAGCCGTCGGCGGGTGCCGAGCGGCGGACGAACGACGCGCTCGCCCGCAGCCGTTCGTCCGGATCGAGGACGGCCACGATCGCGGTCGACGGCTTGGGGCGATGCCGGGAGTGGAGTCCGCTGACGACCTCGCGGGGATTGCGCAGCAGCGGGATGCCCGCGGCGGCCCATTCGGCGGGTTCGAGCATGCGGGCCAGAGAGTTGGCGGATGCGGCGGGCAGGTCGGCTGACGTCGACGTGGATGCCGCGGAGGACGGAGCGAATCCGAAGGTCACGGTCCTCCCTTCGGCTACGCGCCCACACGGAGGGCGAGGTCGGATTCGGGGGAGCGCGCACCGCAGCAGAGCCCTACCGGACCACGGACGAGCCGTGCGGGGAGCGGACTTCAATTCTTCCTGGCGAACCTGGTTGCGGCAACGAGCAATTGGTGTCGCTGACCGGTATCGGATGGCTCGGGGGTTATATCCCTACCCGGAAATGCCGCCCGCGACGCATGGGCGGACCGTCGGAAGACCGTCGGCAGTGACCCGGGGCGGCGACGGAACCGCATGTGAGAGGGTTGTCACCTGCTGTGAGTGGCTGATCTGCCCGGTCTTCGGGTTGCATGGAGACATGGACGACCTGGAGCTGCACACCGAAGCCGATGCCATCCTCGCCGAGCTCGTGGGGACCCCCGGGGCGCGCCTGCGGGAGGACCAGTGGCAGGCGGTGGCGGCGCTGGTGCGCGAGCGCCGGCGGGCCCTGGTGGTCCAGCGGACCGGCTGGGGGAAGTCCGCGGTGTACTTCGTCGCGACGGCGCTGCTGCGCCGGCGCGGCGCGGGACCGACGGTGATCGTCTCGCCGCTGCTCGCGCTCATGCGCAACCAGGTCGAGTCGGCGGCGCGGGCCGGTATCCGCGCGCGGACCATCAACTCGGCCAACCCCGAGGAGTGGGAGACGATCCACGGCGAGATCGAGCGCGGGGAGACCGATGTGCTCCTCGTCAGCCCCGAGCGCCTCAACTCCGTCGACTTCCGCGACCAGATGCTGCCCAAGCTGGCCGCCACGACCGGTCTGCTGGTGGTCGACGAGGCACACTGCATCTCCGACTGGGGCCATGACTTCCGCCCCGACTACCGGCGGCTGCGCGCCATGCTCGCCGAGCTGTCACCTGGTGTCCCCGTGCTGGCCACGACGGCGACGGCCAACGCGCGCGTGACCGCCGACGTGGCCGAGCAGTTGGGCACCGGCGCCGGGGAGGCCCTGGTGCTGCGCGGACCTCTGGAGCGGGAGAGCCTCCGGCTGGGCGTGGTCCGGCTGCCGGACGCCGCGCACCGCCTCGCGTGGCTCGCGGAGCACCTGGACGAGCTGCAGGGTTCGGGCATCGTCTACGCGCTGACGGTGGCCGCGGCCGAGGAGGCCACCGCGTTCCTGCGGCAGCGGGGCTTCGCCGTCGCGTCCTACACGGGCCGTACGGAGAACGCGGACCGGCTGCAGGCCGAGAACGATCTCCTGGCGAACCGCGTCAAGGCGCTGGTCGCGACCTCCGCCCTGGGCATGGGCTTCGACAAGCCCGACCTGGGCTTCGTGGTGCACCTCGGTTCGCCCTCCTCGCCGATCGCCTACTACCAGCAGGTCGGACGGGCCGGCCGCGGCGTCGAGCACGCCGACGTGCTGCTGCTGCCGGGGCAGGAGGACGAGGCCATCTGGCGCTACTTCGCGGACACCGCCTTCCCGCCCGAGCCGCAGGTCCGCCAGACCCTCGCCGCGCTCGCGGACGCCGGACGGCCCCTGTCCGTGCCCGCCCTGGAGGCGTCGGTGGACCTGCGCCGCAGCAGGCTGGAGACGATGCTGAAGGTGCTCGACGTCGACGGCGCGGTCAAGCGGGTCAAGGGCGGCTGGACGGCGACCGGCGCCGAGTGGGTGTACGACGCCGAACGCTACGCGCGCGTGGCGCGTCAGCGGGCGGCCGAGCAGCAGGCCATGCGCGATTACGTCGGCACGTCCCGGTGCCGGATGGAGTTCCTGCGCGGGCAGCTGGACGACGAGGGGGCCGCCCCGTGCGGCCGCTGCGACAACTGCGCCGGCCCCTGGGCCGACGCCTCCGTCTCGCCGGAGACGCTGACCGGCGCGGCCAAGGAGCTGGACCGCCCCGGCGTGGAGATCGAACCGCGCCGGATGTGGCCGACCGGGATGCCCGCGCTGGGAGTCGAGCTCAAGGGCCGCATCCCGGCCGGTGAGCAGTGCGCGACGGGACGTGCCCTGGGGCGGCTCTCGGACATCGGCTGGGGTAACCGGCTGCGCCCGCTGCTCGCCGAGCACGCGCCCGACGGCCCGGTCCCCGACGACGTGCTGAAGGCCGTGGTGGCCGTCCTCGCCGACTGGGCGCGTTCCCCGGGCGGCTGGGCCCCGGACGTCCGCGACGCCGTGGACCGGCCGGTGGGCGTCGTCGCCGTCCCGTCGCTGACCCGTCCCGAGCTGGTGGGCTCCCTCGCGCGCGGTGTCGCGTCCATCGGCCGGCTGCCGTACCTGGGCGCGCTGACGTACGCCGGGGAGGACGGCGCCCACCTGGCCAGGCGCAGCAACTCCGCACAGCGGCTCAAGGGGCTGACCGAGGCGTTCACGGTCTCCGGTGACCTGGCCGGTGCGCTGGCCGGCACGCCCGGTCCTGTGCTGCTGGTGGACGACTTCACCGACACCGGCTGGACGCTGGCGGTCGCCGCCCGGCTGCTGCGCAGGGCGGGCAGCGGGGAGGTGCTTCCGCTGGTGCTGGCGGCCACCGGGTGACGGGGGCCGGGCGGGGGGCGTGCGGAGGGCGGTGAGGGTCGGGCAGGGAGCGGTCGGATGACGGCCGAGCCGTTCGTTGTTGTCGTGTCCCTGGTCGGACTTATCCACAGGGTCAAGCGGAGTTTTGAGTTCCGCGAGATCGTCGGCGTATGACGAACCACAGCGGAACGACCGGAACCCCCGACAACGACGACACCGTCGGCGGCGAGCGGCAGCACGCCCGGCGAACGACCGGCCCGGACCGGATGCCGGCGGTGCGGGACCGCCCGCTCCCGGAGCACCAGGTCACCCTGCGCACCCCCGACGAACTGGCCGACGCCCTGCCGTATCTGCTGGGGTACCGCCCGGAGGACAGCATCGTGCTGGTCGCGCTGCACGACGCGGGCGGCCGGGGCCGCTTCGGCGGCCGGGCCCGCCTCGGTATCCCCGCGAGCGCCGACGACTGGGAATCCGCCGCCGGTCAGCTGGCCCTCGGCCTCGTGACCGGCAGCGAGCGCAGGGGCGCCAAGCCGGAGCAGATGGTCGCCTTCCTCTGCCAGGAACCGGCGAAGGGCGAGACCGGCCGGCAGGTCATGGAGCGGCTCCGTCCGCTGGCCCAGAAGACCCGCCTCGCCTGCGGCAGCCTGGACGTCCCCGTCGTCGAGGCCCTGTGCATCTCGGACGGCCGCTTCTGGTCCTACTGCTGCGACCGGGGCGAGTGCTGCCCGCCCGAGGGCCGGCCCATGGGCCTCCCGGGCACGTCCGTCCTGGCGGCGGCCGCCGCCTACGCGGGGGTGCAGGTCCGCGGCTCCCTCCGTCAGCTCAGGGCGCGGCTGCAGCCCCTGGAGACCGGTGCGGCCCTGGAGCAGGAGGTCGCCCTCGACACCGTGGCCCTGCAGCTGGTGCCCAGGGTCCTCGACGAGGCCACGCGGGCGGGCGTCGCGGCGGAGACGCTGGAGCTGGCCGAGCGGACGCTGCGCCGGTTCGCCGAGGCCCCGCTCGTGTCCGGGACGCTCATCGCGGACCTTAGCGACGACGAACTGCTCGCACACGATGAGGCGGCGCGGCTCATTCTGGGCCTCCAGGACCGTGCGACCCGGGACCGCGTGGCCGAGTGGATGGAGGGCGGCGAGGCCGCGCCCGCCCTGCGGCTGTGGCGGGCGCTCGCCCGCCGCTGCGTGCGGCCCTACCACGAGCATGCGGCAGCGCCCCTGACACTGGCCGGCTGGGTCGCCTGGTCGAGCGGCGACGACCTGGAGGCACGCGAGGCCTTCGCCATGGCCCTCGCGGCCGACCCCGACTACCTCTTCGCCCGCCTACTGCACCAGGCCTGCAACGAGGGACTCGACCCGGAGTCGATCCGCCGCTGCCTCCGGGCGGAACGCACCGGGCGGAGCAGGGAGAGCGCGGGAGCGGCGGAGCCGTCGGGGGAGGGGAGCGGGGGCGCGGGCCGTCGGTTGGCCGGCGCGGCGCAGGAGGCACCGGACGAGCCGGACACCGCCTCCGAGGAACGCCGCCTGGCCCGGTCCCGCCACCCGTCGAGCGCCTCCCGCGGTGCCTCCCGCGCGGGGAAGAGCCCGGGAGGGGAACGACGGGCCAGGATCCCCCGCCCGCGTACTGCGGCTGGCACGCACCCGGGGCCCGCGCGACCGGGGACGCCCTCTCCCAACGCCACGAGGGGGACGGCTGACCGCGCGCCGAGGAAGAGGCCGGCTCGCGGGACCACGGCCCGTTCGGACGGGGGGTGCGACGGGGGTGGCGGTACGGCCGAGTGAGGAGGTGCAAGCGAATCCGGACGTGACCCCGATCCGCGATCATCCCGCCCACGGAAGGGAGTGTTTATCGTCAGGCAGACGACTATGATCGCCGCATGCCCTACGACCCGTCAGCCTTTCCGCCCTTCGCCGTCACCGTGGACCTGGTCGTGCTGACCGTGCGCCGTCACGCCTTGTGCGCGCTGGCGGTCCGCAGGGGTGAGCCTCCGTTCCAGGGGCGCTGGGCGCTTCCCGGCGGGTTCGTGCGGGCCGACGAGGATCTGGCGCAGGCGGCGGCGCGCGAGTTGGCCGAGGAGACCGGTCTGCAGGCCCACGATCCGGGTGCCCCGGCCCAGGATCACGGGGCTCACCTGGAGCAGCTCGCGACCTACGGCGACCCCGATCGGGACCCCCGGATGCGGGTCGTCAGCGTGGCCCACCTGGCGCTGGCCCCCGACCTGCCCGCGCCGACGGCGGGGGGCGACGCGAGCAACGCGCGATGGGCCCCGGTCGACGAACTGCTGCAGCAGGGCGGCTACGGCCGGGACGGCGAGCCCGTCGCACCGCTCGCCTTCGACCATGCGCAGATCCTCTCCGACGGAGTGGAACGCGCCCGGTCCAAGATCGAGTACTCGTCGCTGGCCACGGCGTTCTGCCCCGCCGAGTTCACCGTGGGCGAGCTGCGCCGTGTGTACGAGGCGGTGTGGGGCGTGGCGCTCGACCCGCGCAACTTCCACCGCAAGGTGACGGGCACACCAGGGTTCCTCGTCCCGACCGGCGGCACCACCACCCGCCAAGGGGGGCGCCCGGCACAGCTCTTCCGGGCCGGCGGGGCGACGCTGCTCAACCCCCCGATGCTGCGCCCCGAGGTCTGACGCGGCGGCCCGCACGGCGTTCCGGTGCGGGCGTGGCCGAAGGGCGGGGAGCCGGGCCCGGCCCGGCCGCGTGGAAGGGGTCCCGGAAGCGGGCCTTGCCCTACCCGAAAAAACGGACATATCGCGCTATCTTGCTGCGGGTGATCCAGGCCATCGGATTGACCAGCGACCCTCGCAAGGGCCTTCCCCCCGCCGTCGACGACGTCTCGTTCGAGGCGCGTGCGGGGCGCGTCACCGCGTTGCTCGGGGGGCCGGGTGCGGGCAAGACCACGGTGCTCAGACTCATGCTCGAACTCCAACGGGGCCGTGGCGTCACCTACTTCAGGGGCCGCCCCCTGCACCGCATCGCCCATCCCTCGCGCGAGGTGGGTGTGGTCCTCGGGGACGTGCCGGGACATCCGTCCCGCACGGTCCGCGGTCATCTGCGCATGCTCTGCGCGGCGGCCGGCGTCCCCGCCCGGCGAGCCGACGAGGTGCTGGAGGTGGTCGGCCTCGTCAGCCTGCGCGACGAACGGCTCTCCACGCTCTCGCGCGGCATGGACCGCCGCCTCGGGCTGGCCTGCGCCCTGCTGACCGATCCGCACACCCTCGTGCTCGACGATCCCGCCGGTGGACTCTCGACGCGTGAGAAGCGCTGGCTGCACGGCATGCTCCGCGCGCACGTCGCCCAGGGCGGCACCGTCCTGTGCACCACGGCGGATCCCAAGGAGGCCGCCCGCACCGCCGACCAGGTCGTCACCCTGGAGCGGGGCCGGACCGTCGCCGACCAGGAGGCCGCCGACTTCGCCCGCACCCGGCTGCGTCCCCGGGTCGCCGTCCGCACCCCCCACGCCCCCCGACTCGCCACCCTGCTCGCCAAGGAGGCCCGCGCCACGCACCGGTCGGTCGAGGTCGTGCGCGAGAGCGGCAACCGGCTGTCGGTGTACGGCAGTACGTGCGCCGACATCGGCGAGACGGCGTTCCGGAACGGCATCCCGGTCCACCAACTCGCCGACGAGATCGGGGACATGGGGCCGACCGCCGCGGCCGACCGGTCCGCGGGCGAGGCGGAGCGGGCCGATGTGGCGCCGCAGCGCAAAGCCGCCGCGACGCGCTCCGCCGGCTCCCGCGAGCAGACGGCGACACGCGCCCGCCGCGGCGGCCCGACCGGCGCCGAGTCCTCGTCGGCGATGGAGGCCGCGCAGTCGTCCGCCACCGCGTCCGCACCGGCGCGCAAGCGGCGTGAGCGCCCCGCCGCCCCACAGGAGTCCGCGGACCGCTCCCCGCAGAAGAACGCGGCCCGCACCCCGCAGGCGCGCTCCGGCGGCCGGCAGCGGACTGCGACCGGGACCGAGACCGAGGCCGAGGCGGCGGAGGACGCTCCCAGGCAGCGGGCCGCCGAGGCGCCCTCCGCCGGTCTCGACGCGCTTCCCGAGCTCCCGCCCCCCATCTCCGTCCGCCCCGCCCCCAGCCCGCTCCGCCCCCTGCGCTACGAGCTGCGGCGCGCCGCCGGTGTCGGCACCGGGTTCGTCACCTGCGGGGTCGTGCTCCTCGTGTCCGCCGTCACCGCCGTCCTGCTCGCGCGGATCGGTCACACCCCGCGGCCCCGGCTGATGGCCGGGTGGCCCACGCAGCTGCCGCTGCCGCCCGCGGCGCTCGGGGCCGGGCTGCTCGGCGCCCTCGCCTTCGGCGACGAGTTCCGCCATCCCGCGCTGGCGGCCGACCGCGGCACCGTCCCGCGCCGGCTGGGGCTGCTCGCCGCGAAGCTCCTGGTCACCACCGCCACCGCCCTGCTGCTCGCGGTGCTCACCCTGGGCTGCGACATCGAGATGCTCTATCTCGTATACGGCCGGGAACTCGCGGAGGTTCCCTCGGACTGGCTGCGGCTGAGTGCCAGTTGGTTCGGGCTCGTCGTGGGGTGCGCGTGGGCCGGGGTGCTCGCGGCCGGGCTGTTCCGGTCCACCACGGCGGGGCTCGCGGCGGTGGTCGCCGTGCCCGTGGCCGTCGTACCCGTCGTACAGAAGGTCGTGGAGGGACCGTCCGTGCGGACCGCGGCCGGGTTCCCGCTGCGGATGCGGGAGCTGCTGCTGAACCAGTGGCCGTTCGGTGGGGAGCGGTACGTGGAGGGCGCGGCGCGCCTGGTCGCACAACCCGTGGGTGGCGCGCTGACGTTGTCCCTCGCCGCTCTGCTGGGCGCTTTCCTTTTTTCGACCCTACGCGGCAAGGTCCGATGACGACTCTTCCCGCCCTATTCTGAATGGCGTTGAGCGCAACTCCCCGGGGATAGCTCATTTCTTTCCGATAAGGCGTCAATTGCGACGGGGTGAGCGATCACCCTTTCGTGTGCTTTTCACCAAAGACCTCAAGGGAGTTGGAAACGACGCCGACAAAGGATGCGTGAGTACCCTTGCGCACACCATGATGACCGCCGCCCGCGCCGCCGACTCCGGACTCGTCGGCCCGGGCGAACTCGACCGCTACCCGTACGCCGAGGCATCCGTCGCCGACCGCGTCGGAACCCCCACCTGGGAGGGCGCGGATCCCGAACTCGGCCGCGTCGGCCGCCGTGCGGCGGGCAGCCGCGGACGCGGGCTGCACGGCCAACTTGTTCAGCAGCTCGGACAGATGATCGTGTCCGGAGACCTGGGCGCCGACCGTCCGCTCGTGCCCGAGGAGATCGGCCAGCGCTTCGAGGTCTCCCGGACCGTCGTGCGGGAGTCGCTCCGCGTCCTGGAGGCGAAGGGCCTGGTCAGTGCCCGTCCGAACGTCGGTACGCGGGTGCGCCCCGTCAGTGACTGGAACCTGCTCGATCCGGACATCATCGAGTGGCGGGCCTTCGGGCCCCAGCGCGACGACCAGCGCCGGGAGCTGAGCGAGCTGCGCTGGACGATCGAGCCGCTCGCCGCCCGTCTTGCCGCCGGGCACGGGCGCGACGACGTCCAGCAGCGCCTCGCCGACATGGTCGAGATCATGGGGCACGCGATGGGCCAGGGCGACGTCCTGACCTTCTCCCGCGCCGACTCCGAGTTCCACTCGTTGCTCATCCAGATGGCGGGCAACCGCATGCTCGAGCACCTCTCCGGCATCGTCTCGGCCGCTCTCCAGGTCTCCGGCGGCCCGGTGACCGGCTGTGACCGGCCGAACGAGACGTCGCTCACCCAGCACGGCAGGATCGTCGACGCCCTCGCGGCCGGCGACGGCGCGGCCGCCGAGGTGGCCATGCGCCAGCTGCTCACCGTCCACCCCGAGGTGGAGCGCGTGGTGCCCGCGCCTCGCGAGCACTGACTCCACCCCCTCCGGGTGCCGCGCCCGGGTGATGCCTCCCCCTCCTGGGCATCCCCCGTTCGCGCACCCTTCCCCGTCGGACCCGCAGGATCCACGACGGATCCTGCGGGTCCGACGGTGCGAAGAGGGGTTCGACAGCCGTGACCGTGCCGAGACGGGCCTCAGAATGACCTCTTATGTAGCTCTATGTCTGTTTTTGGTCGGTTATGGGATGTGACTCGGGCCACGCAGAATGGGCGTAACGCTCGGGGAAACAGCGCGATGACCTAAGAGGTGACAGCCGAGGAAGGAATACGGACGCCGTTCGAGGCGCTGTGAATCTTCCCGGCCCCCGCCCGCACCGTCGGTCGAATCCCCAGGCCGGTGGTCGGCTCCTGTCCGCATCGGACGGGGCCGGAAGCCGCTTTCCAACGTTCCGAGAGGTTGTTCGTGTCGGCCAGCACATCCCGTACGCTCCCGCCGGAGATCGCCGAGTCCGTCTCTGTCATGGCTCTCATCGAGCGGGGAAAGGCTGAGGGGCAGATCGCCGGCGACGATGTGCGTCGGGCCTTCGAAGCTGACCAGATTCCGGCCACTCAGTGGAAGAACGTACTGCGCAGCCTCAACCAGATCCTCGAGGAAGAGGGTGTGACGCTGATGGTCAGTGCCGCGGAGCCCAAGCGCACCCGAAAGAGCGTCGCAGCGAAGAGTCCGGCCAAGCGCACCGCCACCAAGACGGTCGCGGCGAAGACGGTGACCACCAAGAAGGCCACTGCCACCGCCGCCACACCCGCGGCGCCGTCCTCGGAACCCGCCGTCGAGGACGAGGCCCCCGCGAAGAAGGCGGCCGCCAAGAAGACGACGGCCAAGAAGGCCGCGGCGAAGAAGACGACCGCCGCCGCGAAGAAGACGACGGCCAAGAAGACCTCCGCCAAGAAGGACGACGCCGAGCTCGTCGAGGAAGAGGTCCTCGAAGAGGCGAAGCCCGGCGACGAGCCCGAGGGCACCGAGAGCGCCGGTTTCGTGCTCTCCGACGAGGACGAGGACGACGCGCCCGCGCAGCAGGTCGCCGCGGCCGGCGCCACCGCCGACCCCGTCAAGGACTACCTGAAGCAGATCGGCAAGGTCCCCCTGCTCAACGCCGAGCAGGAGGTCGAGCTCGCCAAGCGCATCGAGGCGGGCCTGTTCGCCGAGGACAAGCTGGCCAACGCCGACAAGCTCGCCCCCAAGCTCAAGCGCGAGCTGGAGATCATCGCCGAGGACGGCCGCCGCGCCAAGAACCACCTGCTGGAGGCCAACCTCCGCCTCGTGGTCTCCCTGGCCAAGCGCTACACCGGCCGCGGCATGCTCTTCCTGGACCTGATCCAGGAGGGCAACCTCGGTCTGATCCGCGCGGTCGAGAAGTTCGACTACACCAAGGGCTACAAGTTCTCCACGTACGCCACCTGGTGGATCCGTCAGGCGATCACCCGCGCCATGGCCGACCAGGCCCGCACCATCCGTATCCCGGTGCACATGGTCGAGGTCATCAACAAGCTCGCCCGCGTGCAGCGCCAGATGCTCCAGGACCTGGGCCGCGAGCCCACCCCGGAGGAGCTGGCCAAGGAACTCGACATGACCCCGGAGAAGGTCATCGAGGTCCAGAAGTACGGCCGCGAGCCCATCTCCCTGCACACCCCGCTGGGCGAGGACGGCGACAGCGAGTTCGGTGACCTCATCGAGGACTCCGAGGCCGTCGTCCCGGCCGACGCGGTCAGCTTCACGCTGCTCCAGGAGCAGCTGCACTCCGTGCTCGACACCCTGTCCGAGCGCGAGGCCGGCGTCGTCTCCATGCGCTTCGGCCTCACCGACGGGCAGCCGAAGACCCTCGACGAGATCGGCAAGGTCTACGGCGTGACGCGTGAGCGCATCCGCCAGATCGAGTCGAAGACGATGTCGAAGCTGCGCCACCCGTCGCGCTCGCAGGTCCTGCGCGACTACCTCGACTAGGTCGCCTCGACGTCCGAGGAAGGCCCGGCACCCCTCAGGGGCGCCGGGCTTTTCTGCGTTCCGCGGGTGCGGGGGCGGACCGGCTGAATCACTCTGGGTGTGCCATGACTACCCGAGAGTGAGGAGCGTCATGCGTCGTACCTTTGTCCGGGCGCTGGCCCGGCCGCTGGTTCTGGCGGCTGCGGCGGCTGCCATACCGCTGGTCACAGCCGTTCCGGCGGCCGCCGACCGTGTCGTCGTAGGCGGGTTCCCCGTCGATGTGTCCCAGAGTCCCTGGACGGTGGCGCTGTCCAGCCGTGACCGGTTCGGGGGTACCCGGGCCGGGCAGTTCTGCGTGGGCGTCGCCGTGGGGCGCTCCACCGTGCTGACGGCGGCCCACTGCCTCAGCTCGGAGGTCCTGGGCTCCGCGCCGGACCAGGTGAGCGACCTCACAGTGATCGCGGGGCGCACCGATTTGACGTCCACGCGCGGCAAGGAGATCCCCGTCAGCGGCGCCCGGGTGAACCCGGACTACGACGGTGACACCAACGACGGCGACTTCGCCGTGCTCTCGCTCGCCGAGGCCCTGCCCGCCGCCGCGGTCATCCGTATGGCGGGCGCCGGCGACCCCGCCTATGCGCCGGGCACCCGGGCCCTCGTCTACGGCTGGGGCGATGTCACGGGAGCGGGGGACTATCCGCGGGGACTGCGAGCCGCGCGGGTGCGGGTGCTGCCGGACGCGCTCTGCGAGGAGGCGTATCCGGGCGGTGGCGAGGGGCGGTATAGGGCGGACAGCATGGTGTGCGCCGGGGAACGCGCAGGAGGCCGGGACGCCTGTCAGGGGGACAGCGGAGGGCCTCTGGTCGCGCAGGGGAAGCTGATCGGACTGGTGTCCTGGGGCAACGGCTGCGGCCGTGCGGGGAGCCCCGGTGTCTACACACGGGTGTCCGACGTCATCGGCGCCGCGGGCTGGCGCTCCGCGGCGCGGGAGGGTGCGGGAAGCGGCTGAGCGCCGCTGAGAAGAGCGCGGGCGGTCTCCCCCGAGGATTCAGGGGAGACCGCCCGTCAACCGGCCTGTGCCGATGCTGGCTCGTCGTGATGCGAGGTGTCAGCGCTCTTCTTCGGTCGCCGTCCCGGGAACGGTCGTGAGCCGCTCCGTCTCATCCTGTATCTCAGCGGCGATCTTCTTGAGTTCCGGCTCGAACTTGCGACCGTGGTGGGCGCAGAAGAGCAGCTCTCCGCCGCTGAGCAGGACGACGCGCACGTACGCCTGGGCGCCGCAACGGTCGCAGCGGTCAGCGGCCGTCAGGGGGCTCGCGGGGGTCAGAACAGTAGTCACGTCGCCTCTTCTCTAGCTCGACGAGCTGTCGTACCAGGGTCAACATCCAACCAGCCCCAAAACGTTCCCGCTCGTGGCTTCTCCCAGAGAGAAATTTTTCGGGGGGTGGTGGGCTGCTGCCGGTGTGGCGGCGAATGTGCCGTATCGCGTGCTGTCGTGCTTACGGTTTCGCGCTCTCGGTCATGGTCGGTCCTCCCCGGCCGGGTTGCCGGTTTGTTCATGAGGACGTGCCCGGAGCCTAAATGGTTCATGCCTGGAAGGGAACGTGATATGTGCTTCACTCCTCCGAGGGATCGAACATCCATACGAGTCTGGACTAGGGTGACTTCCTACGAGGGTGGCGTTACAACGGCTCTACCAGGCCTCGGTACCCTCTGAGCGGCAACCGAAGCCACGCCCGTACCCACAAGGGCGCACAGTGAAATTCAGCGAGGAGCGAACCGCGTGACCGCCGATACGTCCGTGCCGTCCACAGCGCTGCTGGCAGGAGCAGACCGGGACGGTTCCAACTACACCGCGCGGCACCTGCTCGTCCTCGAGGGCCTCGAAGCCGTGCGCAAGCGCCCCGGCATGTACATCGGGTCGACCGACAGCCGCGGTCTGATGCACTGCCTCTGGGAGATCATCGACAACTCCGTGGACGAGGCCCTCGGCGGGTACTGCGACCACATCGAGGTGATCCTCCACGACGACGGCTCCGTCGAGGTGCGGGACAACGGCCGGGGCATCCCGGTCGACGTCGAGCCCAAGACCGGCCTCTCCGGCGTCGAGGTCGTCATGACCAAGCTGCACGCCGGCGGAAAGTTCGGCGGCGGCTCCTACGCCGCCTCCGGCGGTCTGCACGGCGTCGGCGCCTCCGTGGTGAACGCCCTGTCCGCCCGCCTGGACGTCGAGGTCGACCGGAGCGGCCACACCCACGCGATCAGCTTCCGGCGCGGTGTGCCCGGTGCCTTCGCCGCGGACGGCCAGACGGCGAAGTTCGAGGCCAAGAGCGGCCTGCGCAAGACGAAGAAGATCCCCAAGACGCGTGAGGGCACGCGCGTGCGGTACTGGGCCGACCGCCAGATCTTCCTCAAGGACGCCAAGCTCGACCTGGAGACGCTGCACCAGCGCGCCCGCCAGACCGCCTTCCTGGTGCCCGGCCTGACCATCGTCGTCCGCGACGAGGTCGGTCTCGGCGCGGGCGGGAGCAAGGGCGAGGAGTCCTTCCGCTTCGACGGCGGCATCAGCGAGTTCTGCGAGTACCTGGCGACCGACAAGCCGGTCTGCGACGTCCTCCGCTTCACCGGACAGGGCAGTTTCAAGGAGACGGTCCCGGTTCTGGACGAGCACGGCCAGATGACCCCCACCCAGGTCACCCGCGAACTCGGTGTCGACGTCGCCCTGCGCTGGGGCACCGGCTACGACACGACCCTGAAGTCGTTCGTGAACATCATCGCCACCCCCAAGGGCGGCACCCATGTCGCGGGCTTCGAGACCGCCGTGGCCAGCACCATGAACGAGGTGCTGCGCGCCAAGAAGATGCTGCGCGTCGCCGAGGACGACATCGTCAAGGACGACGCCCTGGAGGGACTGACCGCGGTCGTCACCGTCCGCCTCGCCGAGCCGCAGTTCGAGGGGCAGACCAAGGAGGTCCTCGGCACCTCGGCGGCCCGCCGCATCGTCAACGGCGTGATCGCCAAGGAGCTCAAGGCGTTCCTGACGTCCCCCAAGCGGGACGCGGCGGCACAGGCGCGCGTGGTCCTCGAGAAGGCCCTCGCCGCCGCCCGGACCCGTATCGCGGCCCGCCAGCACAAGGACGCGCAGCGCCGCAAGACGGCCCTGGAGTCCTCCTCGCTGCCCGCGAAGCTCGCGGACTGCCGCAGCGACGACGTCGACCGCAGCGAGCTCTTCATCGTCGAGGGCGACTCCGCGCTGGGCACCGCCAAGCTCGCCCGGAACTCCGAGTTCCAGGCGCTGCTGCCCATCCGCGGCAAGATCCTCAACGTTCAGAAGTCGTCCGTGACCGACATGCTCAAGAACGCCGAGTGCGGGGCGATCATCCAGGTCATAGGGGCGGGGTCGGGCCGCACCTTCGACATCGACGCGGCCCGCTACGGCAAGATCATCATGATGACCGACGCCGATGTCGACGGCTCCCACATCCGCACGCTGCTGCTGACGCTCTTCCAGCGGTACATGCGCCCGATGATCGAGGCGGGCCGGGTGTTCGCCGCGGTGCCCCCGCTGCACCGGATCGAGCTCGTCCAGCCCAAGAAGGGCCAGGACAAGTACGTGTACACCTACTCGGACCGCGAGCTGCGCGACAAGCTCACGGAGTTCGAGAGCAAGGGCGTGCGCTACAAGGACTCCATCCAGCGCTACAAGGGCCTCGGTGAGATGGACGCCGACCAGCTCGCGGAGACGACCATGGACCCGCGCCACCGCACCCTGCGGCGGATCAGCCTCACCGACCTCGAGTCGGCCGAGCGGGTCTTCGACCTGCTGATGGGCAACGACGTGGCGCCGCGCAAGGAGTTCATCTCCAGCTCGGCCGCGACGCTCGACCGGTCGCGCATCGACACGTAGGACCAGCGCGCAGGACCAGACCGCCGTACGGACCGGCCGGGGTGCGCGCCCCGGCCGGTTCCGTCGTTCCGGGCCCCTTCCCGCGGTACGTGCCTCTTGTGGCGCGTGGCTGGTATACGGCTTTGCCTGCTGAATCACCTGATGGGGTGAAACGCTCCGAGAAGCCCGGTCGATGGTCTTTGCGTTCTGTCCATGCTTGGGCATGTGCTCAAGCGACGGCCGACCCCGCGACGCCAGAACCCCGCGGTACGACGATCCCTGGTACGACGTCCTCGCCTCCGGATGGGGCGAGTCGGATGTCACTCAGGCCCCTGACGCAGCCCCGCCGGCCGCCGCCGACGTGTACCTCGAGGTGCAGCGCAGCGCCGCCTTCCAGGAGGTGCGCAGCCGCTACCGGAGGTTCGCGCTGCCGGCGGCCGCCGGGTTCCTGTCCTGGTACGTCGCCTACGTCGTGACCGCCACCACCGCGCCCGACCTGATGGCGCGGCCCGTGGCGGGCGCCGTGAATGTCGCGATGCTCGCTGGGCTCGGGCAGTTCCTCACCACGTTCCTGCTCACCTGGGCCTACACCCGCCACGCGCGCCTGCGCCGGGACCGGGCGGCGCTCGAACTGCGCTGGGACACCCAGGAGCTGACGCGGGGCACCAAGGGGGGCGTGGCATGACGCAGGATCACCGCACCCTGGCGCTGCTGCTGTTCAGCGTGTTCGTCGCGGTCACCCTGGCGATCACGACCTGGGCGGGCCGCAACCGCCGGGGTTCGGCGGAGGAGTTCTACGTCGGCGGCCGGCTCTTCTCGCCCATGGAGAATGGTTTTGCCATCGCGGGTGACTACATGTCGGCCGCGTCCTTCCTCGGCATCTCCGGGCTGATCGCCCTGTTCGGCTACGACGGGATGCTGTACTCGGTGGGCTTCCTCGTGGCCTGGCTGGTCGTGCTCTTCCTGGTCGCGGAACTGGTGCGCAACTGCGGGCGGTTCACCCTCGCCGACGTCGTCGCGGCACGGATGAGGGAACGCCCCGTCCGCATCGCGGTGGGAACGTCCTCGGTCACCGTGTCCGTTCTGTATCTGGTGGCGCAGATGGTGGGCGCGGGCACCCTGGTCGCGCTGCTGCTGGGAGGCGACGGCGGGGCGGCGCAGGCGTGGACCGTCATCGGTGTCGGCGCTCTCATGGTGATCTACGTGTCGTTCGGAGGGATGCGGGCCACCACCTGGATCCAGATCGTCAAGTCGGTCCTGCTGCTCGGCGGCACCATCGCGCTGACGGTGCTCGTCCTGCTGCGCTTCCACGGTGACATCGACCGGCTGCTGCTCAGCGCCGCCGAGCACAGCGGCCACGGGGAGGCGTTCCTGGCGCCCGGACTCCGGTACGGCGGGGACTGGACGTCCCGGTTCGACTTCATGAGCCTCGGCCTCGCCCTGGTGCTCGGCACCGCGGGGCTGCCCCACATCCTGTCCCGCTTCTACACCGTGCCCACCGCCCGCGCCGCACGCCGCTCGGTGGTCTGGGCGATCGGCCTCATCGGTGGCTTCTACCTGATGACCATCGTCCTGGGCTTCGGTGCGGCCGCGATCGTGGGGACCGCGGAGGTGCGCGCCTCGAACGCCGCCGGCAACACGGCGGTGCCGTTGCTCGCCCTCGACCTCGGCGGTGGCGCCGATTCCACCGCGGGCACCGTGCTGTTCGCGGTCGTGGCGGCCGTCGCCTTCGCCACGATCCTGGCCGTCGTCGCCGGCATCACGCTCGCCTCCTCGGCCTCGGTCGCCCACGATCTGTACGTGTCCCTGCGGCGCCGGGGCGGCAAGGCCCGCAGCGAGGTGACCGTGGCACGCTTCTCCGCCGTCGGTATCGGAGCCGTCGCGATCGGCCTCGGGCTGCTGGCCCGCGACCTGAACGTCGCCTTCCTCGTGGGCCTCGCCTTCGCCGTCGCGGCCTCCGCGAACCTGCCCGTGCTGCTCTACTCCTTGTTCTGGCGCGACTTCACCACCCGGGGCGCCGTCTGGTCCGTGTACGGCGGCCTGATCCCGGCCGTGGTCCTCGTCGTCCTGTCACCCGTGGTGTCGGGCAGTCCGCAGTCGCTGCTCCCCGGTGTCGACTTCCAGTACTTCCCGCTGGACAACCCCGGCATCATCTCGATCCCGCTGGGCTTCGTCGCCGGCTGGCTGGGCACCGTCACCTCGCCCGAGGCGCCCGACGAGGCCAAGCACGCCGAGACGGAGGTCCGGTCGCTGACCGGCGCGGGTGCCGTCTAGGACATCCCCTCGGGGGGCCGCTGACGTTTCGGGGGCCGGCGTCCGTATGAAAGGGCGGCACGGTTCCTTCCCCCGCCCCCACGGGGCCGTGCCTCAGGCGCGGGTCGCCCACACATACCGGTGTTCAGGGCGGCCCGCGTCCCCGTACTTGAGGGTGAGGCGGGCCCGCCCGGTGCGCTCCAGGAGCTTGAGATAGCGCTGGGCGGTCTGACGGCTCACCCCGGTGCGCTCGGCGATCTCCTGGGCCGACAGCGGCCCCGAGGCGTTCATCAGGGCCCGGCGCACCGACTCGGCGGTGGTGGGGGAGTGCCCCTTGGGGAGGTTCGGCTCCGACGGCGCGGACAAGGCGCCGAAGATGCGGTCCACCTCGGCCTGCTCCGCCTCGCCGCCGCCGTCGAGGGTGCGGCGCAGCTCCGCATACGCCTCCAGCTTGGCGCGCAGCCCCGCGAAGGCGAACGGCTTCACCAGGTACTGGAGCGCCCCGAGCCGCATCGCCGCCTGCACGGTCGACACGTCCCGGGCCGCCGTCACCATGATCACGTCGGTCTGGTGGCCGCGCCGGCGCATCTCCCGGACCACCGCCAGACCCGTGTCGTCCGGCAGGTAGTGATCCATGAGGACCAGGTCGAGCCGCGGCAGTTCCGTCACCTGCCGCAGCGCCTCGGCGGCCGTGTGCGCCTCGCCGGCCACATGGAAGCCCGGCACCTTCTCGACGTAGGCGGCGTTCACGCGCGCCACGCGCGTGTCGTCGTCCACGACCAGCACCTCGATCATCGCGACTCCTCCTCGGCGCCGGTGTGGGCGTCAACGGGCGTGCTGAGGGCCGGCTCCGGCCCGGTCAGCGCCTCGGGCAGGACGACCGTGAACTCGGCGCCGCCCCCGGCGGCCTCGCCCACCCGGGCCGTACCGCCCTGCCGTTCCGCCAGGCGCCGCACGAGCGACAGCCCGATCCCGCGCTCACGATGAGCCGGGCGCTGCTTGGTCGACCAGCCCTCGGTGAAGATCAACTCGCGTTGTTCCACCGGGATTCCCGGCCCGGTGTCGCGGACCGTCAGGGTCGCCGCGCGGCCCTCGGCGCGCAGTTCGACCTCCACGCGCGCGTGCGGGGTGCCGGCGACCGCGTCCAGGGCGTTGTCCACGAGGTTCCCCACGACGGTCACCAGCCCCTGGGGATCGACCAGCCGGTCCGGGAGCCCGGTGCGCTCCGACAGGCGCAGCGCGACGCCCCGTTCGGCCGCCACGGTCGCCTTGCCGACTAGCAGGGCGGCCAGCAGCGGGTCCTGGATCTTCTCGGCGACCTCCTCCGCGGTGGCCCGGTGATCACCGACGACCTCCCCGACGAACTCCACGGCGTCGTCGTACATCTCCAGCTCCAGCAGCCCGAGGAGCGTGTGCATGCGGTTGGCGTGCTCATGGTCCTGGGCGCGCAGCGCGTCGATCAGGCCGCGCGTCGAGTCGAGCTCTCGGCCGAGCTGCTCCAGCTCGGTGCGGTCGCGCAAGGTCGCGACGGCGCCGCCGTCGTCGGTGGGCATGCGGTTGGCGACCAGGACGCGCTGTCCGCGCACGGTGAGCAGATCGGTGCCGATGACCCGCCCGGCCAGCACGTCGGCGGTACGGCCCGTGCCGAGCGCCTCGTCGAGGGAGCGGCCGACGGCCTCGTCCCCGAGGCCGAGCAGCCGCCGCGCCTCGTCGTTGAGGAGGCGGATACGTCCCGTGCGGTCCAGCGCGACGACGCCCTCCCGGATGCCGTGCAGCATCGCCTCACGCTCCGCGAGCAGCGCCGAGATGTCGGAGAAGGCCAGGTCACGGGTCTGCCGCTGGAGCCGGCGGGAGATCAGCCAGGCCGCCAGCGCCCCCACCGCCAGGGCTCCGCCCGCGTACGCGAACAGTCCCGGGATGGCGTGCAGCAGCCTGGCCCGCACATTGTCGTACGCGATACCGACCGAGACCGCGCCGACGATCCGGCCGGCGCCGTCCCGCAACGGCACCTTGCCGCGCGCGGTGCGGCCCAGCGTGCCGTCGTCGATCTGCATGACTTCGTGGCCCGCCAGGGCCTGGCCCGGGTCGGTCGAGACGAGCCGCCCGATCTCGCGCGCGGTCGGATGGGACCAGCGCACGCCCCGCCGGTCCATCACGACGACGTACTCGGCGCGGGTGGCCGCGCGGATCCGCTCCGCCTCCCGCTGCACCGGGCCGCCGGCCGTCGCCGGGGTCCGGGTCAGGTCCTCGGCGATCTGCGGCTGGGCGGCCGTGGTCTGGGCGATGGACAGCGCTCGGCGCATCGCCTGGTCGTCCAGCTGTTCGCTGAGCGGCGCCAGGAACAGCCCGGTCGCCAGCACCGCCACGCCCGCGGCGACCGCCACCTGCATCAGCAGCACCTGCGCGAACATGCGCCGGGGCAGGCCCAGGCGCAGGCGACGGGTGAGGGAGGTGGGGCTCATGCCCCTGACCGTACGCGGCGGCGCGGGGCGGGCCGTAGAGGGATGTGGCGGGGATCTCGTGCAGGGTGCCGAGGCCGGTGGGGTCAGCCCGCGAGCGCCGTGGCCGCCGTCCTGAGTTCCCGCACGCCGAGGACGTCCATGCGCGCGGGCGAGCCCAGCACCGAGGTGCCGCACTTCTCGGGGCGCGGCGGCTGGGCGGCACCCTGGGCCACGTCGACCCGCCAGCTCCGGCCGTCCGCGTGGGCCACGGTCACCGTCCAGCGCGGAGCGACGCCCTCCGTCCGTACGACGCTCAGCGCCTCGGCGGCGGTCTCACCCGTGGTCCTGCGCACCGCGAGCTCGGCGGCCTGGCCGGGCCGTTCCCAGGCCGAGTTCCCCCGGCAGCCCTCGCCGACGATCCGGCCCTCCCGGACCCCGTGCAGGACCCTGCGCACGGCCTCCGCCTCGGCCCGCCCGTAGGCGTACCCGTACGGCAGCACGAGCAGTGTCGGCGAGAAGCGGTGGCCGCCCAGGTGCGTGACCTCCCAGACGCCGTCCACGCCGGAGGCGGCCAGTTCGGCGGCGAGCGGCCGGCCGAGCAGGGCGCAGCAGCGGTCGCGCTTGCCGTTGGTGCACACCAGCGCCAGCGGTTCCCCGGTGTGGGCCTTGCCGCCGAGCGCCGTGTCGAAGGTGCGGTGGTCGCCCCGGCCGAGGGCGGCGAGATCCAGTTCGAGCAGCTGACGCGGGTCACGGACGGTGGCGGTGCGCAGCCAGACGGCGCCGGGCACCGTGTGAGCGGCGTACACCCGGCGCTCGGAGGGGAGCCCGCAGTCGGCGTGCCGGCCGGGTCGGCGGATGAGCGCGATACGCACGCCCGTGCCCTGCGCGGCGGCTTCCAGCGCGCGGCCGAGCGCGGGGTCCAGGTGGCTCTGGGTGAGTGCCTTGGCACCCCACGGGCCGGGCTGCTCCAGCAGCAGCCAGGTCGTCGCGGTCGCCGCAGTCCCCGCGACGGGCTCGTCGAGGTCCTGCGAGACGGTCGTGCACGTACTCACAGAGGTGAGCCTAACCTGAGTCGGCCCGGGGCGGCTCTCCCGGGCCCGTATGACACGGCGGCCGCCCGGCTCCGGCCTACTGGAGCAGCGGTTGCGGCGGCTTGGGACCGGTGTACCGGCCCGTCGGCCGCATGCGGAGCGGGCGTTCGCCGTACTCCTCCAGGGCGTGGGCGATCCAGCCCGCCGTCCGGCCCACCGCGAAGATCGTCTCACCCGCCGTCGCGGGCATCGCGTAGGACGCCGTGAACACCGCGAGCGCCAGATCGACGTTGGCGTGCAGCGAGGTGTGGCGAGCGGCCGTCGCGACGATGTCGTGGGCGGCGGCCAGGGCTGGTTCGCAGCGGGGCAGGTCCGCCAGCAGCGTGAAGAGCAGACGCGCGCGGGGGTCCTCGCCGGAGTAGAGCCGGTGCCCGAGGCCCGGGATGCGCCGGCCCGCTCGGAGCTCCTCCGCGATGACGGGACCGGCGTCGCCGCGGTCGAGCACCTCCACGACGAGCCGGTGGGCGAGGCCGCTGGCCGCGCCGTGCAGCGGGCCTTCGAGCGCGCCGAGCCCCGCGGAGACGGCCGCGTAGGCGTGCGCGCGGGCCGAAGCGGCGACCCGCACGGCCAGGGTCGAGGCGGCCAGGTCATGATCCACGAGCAGGGCGAGGGCCGTGTCCAGCACACGCAGCGTGGCCTCGTCGGCGGGCCGCCCGCTGAGCCGTCCCCACAACCGGCGGGCAAGTGGGCCCTCGTCGCGGTCGGCGGGGTCAGCGGGGCCGAGGGCCGCCACGAGCGTCGGGATCAGGGTGCGCGCGGTGGCGAGCACGGTCTCCTCGGACAGGTCGAAACGCAGCGGGTCGGCGGCCGCGGCGGCGACCGCCGCGACCCGCAGGCGATCGACAGGGCCGGCGTGTTCGGGCAGGGCGCCGGCTGCGCGGCGGGCGGCGGCGACGGAGGCCGCGGGCGCGGTGAAGGTCACGCCGGGGCGCAGCCGGCCCGTCCACAGCCACTCGGCGACCTCCTCGTAGGAGTGCCGTGCGGCGAGCTCGGTCGCGTCCACGCCGCGGAAGTAGTAGCGGTCGGAGTCGATGAGGGTGAGAGCCGTCCGTACCGACAGGTCGGCGCCGGGACCCGAGCCGGCCGTGCTCTCCCGTCTGTTGCGCCGGGCGAGCGTCTCGACCTCCTTCGCGTCGAAGGTGCTGCCCCGTCCGCCGGGCACGCGCCGGCTGCTGAGGTGACCGCGGCTGACGTAGGCGTACACGGTCTCGGGCTTCACGCCGAGCAGTTCGGCGGCCTCCTGGGTGGTCAGCCGCCGCCCCTCCGGGCCGGGTTCTTGATCGCGCATGGGGTCACCGTATCCAGGCTGCCGTTCATGGATCCTTGCATTGATCAAATCAATATTGACAGGCAATCAGTCAAGCATGGACAGTCAAATCAAGTCCAGGGAGGCAATGATGTCCGTCAGCAGGTCAGCAGCCACACTCGTCGACGTACCGCGCGGGCTCGCGGGGGTCGTCGTGACCGACACCGAGGTCGGCGACGTCCGGGGGCGCGAGGGCTTCTACCACTACCGCCAGTACTCCGCCCTCGACCTGGCGCGGACCCGGCCCTTCGAGGACGTCTGGCACCTCCTCGTCCACGGCGAACTGCCGGACGCCGCGCAGGCCGCCGCATTCCGCGCCGAGACGGTCGCGCTGAGACGGCTCCCCGAGGAGGTGCGGGCGGTCCTGCCTGTGGTCGCCGCGGGCAGCGCGGTCTCCGGCCCGCTGGCCGGCCTGCGTACCGCGCTGTCCCTGCTGGGCGCGGCGAAGGGCTTCAGACCGGTGTACGACATCGACGCCCGGCAGCGCCGCCGGGACACACTGGTCGCCACCGCGGCCGTACCGACGCTGCTCGCCGCGCTGCACCGGCTGGGCAACGGGCTCGACCCCGTGGAGCCGCGGGACGAGCTGTCCCACGCGGCGAACTACCTGTACATGGTGACGGGGGCGGAGCCCGAGCCGGAGCGGGCGCGGGCCGTCGAGCAATACTTGATCTCCACCATTGACCATGGATTCAATGCGTCAACCTTCACGGCGCGGGTCATCGCCTCCACGGGGGCGGACGTCGCGGCCTGCCTGGTGGGGGCGGTGGGCGCGCTGTCCGGGCCGCTGCACGGGGGTGCTCCCAGCCGCGCGCTGGACACGCTGGACGCGATCGGCACCCCGGACCGCATCGACCCCTGGATCCGTGAACGGGTCCTCGCGGGCGACCGCATCATGGGCTTCGGCCACCCGGTCTACCGCACGGAGGACCCCCGGTCCCGGATGCTCCGGGAGATCGCCCAGAGCTTCGGCGGCCCGCGCGTCGACTTCGCCGTGGAGGTCGAGCGGCGCGTGGAGGCGATCCTGGCCGAGCTGAAGCCGGGCCGTGAACTGCACACGAACGTCGAGTTCTACGCGGGCGTGGTCATGGAACTGTGCGGCCTGCCCCGAGAGATGTTCACCCCGACGTTCGCGGCGGCCCGCGTGGTGGGCTGGAGCGCCAACCTGCTGGAACAGGCGGAGGACTCGAAAATCATCAGGCCGTCGGCGCGTTACGTGGGGCCGGGGGCACCGGTGGCGGTACCGGTGCCGACCTGAGCCTCACCGGCCGACATGTGGTCCGGACATACGTGTGGCCTGGTGCCGTTCTGGCTCCAGGCCTCATCGGGGGGAGATCGAGCAGTCACGAGGTGACGGCCTGCTCGCGAGTCGGTGTACCCGGTTCGCGCAGCGGTGGCGCGCGGTCGGGCGTGGCTTCAGCGGACGAGACGGGTGGGCGCGTGCTCGTACGGTTCAGGCGTCGGGAATGTCGGCCTTGGCGCGGATCAACGTCTCTCTGCTCACGACCACGATGCGTTCGTAGTCTGCGCGCGACGCGTCGGCGGGCAGTTCTCGCTCAAGCGCCTCAGTGGCCTCGGTGCCGATCACAGCGAAGTTCCCATCGCTCAGTTCGAACACATCTGGGCAGTTGCCTCCCGAGGCACTGCCTCGGGCACTTGGTGGCACACCAATACGGCGCTTGATCTTCAAGGTACTTCCGATCGCTACGGAGGGTTAGTGGACGGCAGAACGTTACTGGGAGCCAGGACGTCTGACTGACAAAGAACCCGAGTCGTAGCGATGTGTTGACCCTGATGGCATACGGTACTTCAGCTGTCGTTCGTGGGATTCGTCGGTGGGTTGCCGACCACCCACCACTCATCCGTGTCGGCTTCGTCGAGGTCCTTGACCAGTTGGTCGACGAGTCGGCCCAGCTGAGCCTCGTCCGACGAGTCGGCGAGGGTCGCGCGCAGCGCCTTCGCGGCCTCCCAGTACTCCCGCATCAGGGGGGTGTGCATGAGCTCGCGCGCGTGCCCGTGGAACTCCTCCAGGTCGATGAGTCCCGCCCGGTAGAGGTGATAGAGGTTGACGTACCACGCGTTGGCATAGAAGTACTGGCGGCGCTTCGCAGGCGGAGTATCCGGAGCGTAGGTGTCGATCACGGCGGCCAGCGACGGATCGTCGATCGCCCTGGACAGCAGTTCCCAGTGCATGCGCTGTTGATGGGCCAGAGCCCTGCGCCGGGAGGTCAGTTCCTCCAGTTCCAGGCGCCTCAACTGCAGCTTCTCCGCTTCCAGGCTGCGGCGCGCGGCCAGTGTCATCCCCGCCGTGGCGAGTACGAGACCGGCCGCGACGGAGCCCAACCTCCTTGCGGCACTCTTCTTTGTGGCCATGTCAACCCCCGAATCAGGCGGCGGCCGTCCGCCGGTCGTCGGGATGTGGGGCGACTGGAGGGGACCGGCGAGCGGTGGGCGGCGCTTGCCGTCTCCCAGAGTGCCGAGCGGCTCTGATCGGCGGGGAGGCGGAGAGGAGGCGCACAGAGGGAAGCGAGGGTCGCACACTCCAGCGCCATGCCAGACGTCTGCCCGGCAAGTGCTGCTAACAATCGTTCACTTCGCGGCGATTCTCACCGCTCGTATCCTGGTCCGGCATTCGATTCTCGTACGTGCGCCGGGCCACGAGCCGGTGCACCCGTAGGCGTGAGAGAGGTCGCACGGTGACTCAGCCGAGCCAGGGCCCGCAGCAGATTCCGGTCGTCGTCCTCGCCGGATTCCTCGGTTCCGGCAAGACGACTCTGCTCAATCACCTCCTCCACCACAGCGGAGGCACCCGGATCGGCGCGATCGTCAACGACTTCGGCGCCATCGAGATCGACGCGCTCGCCGTCGCCGGGGCACTCGGCGACTCCACCGTGTCCCTGGGCAACGGCTGCCTGTGCTGCGCGGTCGACTCCAGTGAGCTCGACGGCTATCTGGAGCGGCTCGCCCGGCCCGGCACCGGGATCGACGTCATCGTCATCGAGGCCAGCGGTCTGGCCGAACCGCAGGAACTCGTCCGGATGCTGCTCGCCAGCGAGCTGCCCGGCATCGTGTACGGCGGGCTCGTCGAGGTCGTCGACGCCGCCGAGTTCGACGCCACCCGTACCAAGCACCCCGAGATCGACCGGCATCTCGCCCTCGCCGACCTCGTCGTCGTCAACAAACTGGACCGGGCCGCGGACCGCGAGCGCGTGCTCGGGCCGGTCCGTGACCTGGCGGAGCACGCCGCCGTCGTCCCCGCCACCTACGGCCGCATCGACCCCGGCTTCCTCTTCGACTGCCGGCCCAGCGAGGAGCGCGTCGGGCAGTTGTCCTTCGACGATCTGCACCACCACGACGACCAGCCCGGACAGGATCCCGAAGGGCATCTGCACACCGGCTACGACAGCCTGTCCTTCACCTCCGACGTCCCCCTCGACCCGCGCCGGCTGATCGCCTTCCTCGACCGCAGGTCCGAAGGGCTGTACCGGATCAAGGGATACGTGGACTTCGGGGCCTACGACCCCGCCAACCGCTACGCCGTGCACGCCGTCGGGCCGTTCCTGCGCTTCTATCCGGAGCGCCGGCCCGGCGGGGCGCCCCGCCGTACGCAGCTCGTCCTGATCGGCTCCGGCATCGACGCGGCCGCCCTGGAGAAGGACCTGCGCGCGTGCACGAGCGACGCCCCGCACACCGCCGACGAGCACGGCATGTGGGGCGTCCTGCGCTATGTGCGGGACCCGGAGGAGGCTGCCTGACGCGCGCGGCCCACCGCGCCGCCGGCGCCCCCTAGAACGGTCCCGCCACCACCGCGACCGTCTTCGGCAGGGACACCCCCGAGCCGTCGCGGCGCGGGTCCATCTCGGGCAGCTCGACCGGTGTGCCGTTCTTCTGGGCGGCCCGCGCCGGGGTGGCGCCCGCCCAGGCCAGGGACAGGCAGTCCTCGCCCTTCAGGAACCGCTGGCAGCGCACGCCGCCCGTGGCGCGTCCCTTGCGCGGGTACTGGTCGAACGGGGTCAGCTTGGCCGTCGTCTGGACCGAGTCGTCCAGGGTGCCGCGCGAGCCCGCGACCGTGAACACCACCGCGTCGGACGCGGGGTCCACCGCGGTGAAGGAGATGACCTTCGCGCCCTCGGTGAGCTTGATACCGGTCATACCGCCCGCCGGACGGCCCTGCGGGCGGACCACGGACGCCTGGTAGCGCAGCAGCTGGGCGTCGTCCGTGATGAAGACGAGGTCCTCCTCGCCGGTGCGCAGCTCGACCGCGCCGACGATCCGGTCACCCTCCTTCAGGGTGATGACCTCCAGCTCCTCCTTGTTGGACGGGTAGTCGGGCACCACCCGCTTGACCACGCCCTGCTCCGTGCCCAGCGCCAGGCCGGGGGAGGACTCGTCGAGCGTCGTCAGGCAGACCACCCGCTCGCCGTCCTCCAGGGAGACGAACTCCGCCAGCGGCGCGCCGCCCGCCAGGTTGGGCCGCGACGCGGTCTCCGGGAGCTGCGGCAGATCGACCACGCTGATCCGCAGCAGCCGGCCCGCCGACGTCACCGCGCCCACCTCGCCGCGCGCCGTGGCCGGCACCGCCGAGACGATCACGTCGTGCTTGGACCGCTTAGCGTCGTCGTCGTCCGCGAACGGGCCGCCGTTCGCCGTACGGGCCAGCAGACCCGTCGAGGACAGCAGTACCCGGCACGGGTCGTCCGCGACCTGCAGCGGCACGGCGGACACCTGGGTGCCGGACGACTCCAGCAGGACCGTACGCCGCTCGCTGCCGAACTTCTTGGCGACCGCGGCCAGTTCCGCGGAGACCAGCTTGCGCAGCTCCGTGTCCGAGTCCAGGATCCGGGTCAGCTCGGCGATCTCCCGGCCCAGCCGGTCCTTCTCCGCCTCCAGCTCGATGCGGTCGAACTTGGTGAGCCGGCGCAGCGGCGTGTCGAGGATGTACTGCGTCTGCACGTCGGACAGCGAGAAGCGCTCCATCAGGCGCTCCTTCGCCTGCGCGCTGTTCTCGCTGGAGCGGATCAGGCGGATGACCTCGTCGATGTCGATGAGCGCCGTGAGCAGGCCCTCGACCAGGTGCAGCCGGTCACGCCGCTTGGCCCGCCGGAACTCGCTGCGGCGCCGTACGACCTCGAAGCGGTGGTCGAGGTAGACCTCCAGCAGCTCCTTCAGGCCCAGGGTGAGGGGCTGCCCGTCGACCAGCGCGACGTTGTTGATGCCGAAGGACTCCTCCATCGGCGTCAGCTTGTACAGCTGCTCCAGGACCGCCTCCGGCACGAAGCCGTTCTTGATCTCGATGACCAGGCGCAGCCCGTGCTCGCGGTCGGTGAGGTCCTTGACGTCCGCGATGCCCTGGAGCTTCTTCGAGCCGACCAGGTCCTTGATCTTGGCGATCACCTTCTCCGGGCCGACCGCGAAGGGCAGCTCGGTGACGACGAGGCCCTTGCGGCGGGCGGTGACCGTCTCGATCTCCACCGTCGCGCGGATCTTGAAGGTGCCGCGGCCCGTCGCGTAGGCGTCCCGGATGCCGGAGAGGCCGACGATCCGGCCGCCGGTCGGCAGGTCGGGGCCGGGGACGTGCTTCATCAGGGTGTCCAGATCCGCGTTCGGGTGGCGGATCAGGTGCCGGGCGGCGGCGATGACCTCGGAGAGGTTGTGCGGCGGCATGTTCGTCGCCATACCCACGGCGATGCCGGACGCGCCGTTGACCAGGAGGTTCGGGAAGGCGGCCGGCAGGGCGACCGGCTCCTGCTCCTGGCCGTCGTAGTTCGGGGCGAAGTCGACCGTGTCCTCGTCGATCGACTCCGTCATCAGGCTCGTCGCCTGCGCCTGCCGGCACTCGGTGTACCGCATGGCGGCCGGCGGGTCGTCGTTGCCCAGGGAGCCGAAGTTGCCGTGGCCGTCCACCAGCGGCACGCGCATCGAGAAGGGCTGGGCCATTCGCACCAGGGCGTCGTAGATCGACGCGTCGCCGTGCGGGTGCAGCTTGCCCATGACCTCGCCGACGACACGGGCGCACTTCACATAGCCGCGGTCGGGACGCAGGCCCATCTCGTTCATCTGGTAGACGATGCGGCGGTGCACCGGCTTCAGGCCGTCGCGGGCGTCCGGCAGGGCGCGCGAGTAGATGACCGAGTAGGCGTACTCGAGGAAGGAGCCCTGCATCTCGTCGACGACGTCGATGTCGAGGATCCGCTCCTCGAACGAGTCGTCGGGCGGCGGGGTCTTCGTGCTGCGGCGGGCCATCGCTGCCGGCTCCTTCTGTGTGCTGTGGCGCAAGCGTGTGACGGGTCTGACGCGGACCATTGTGGACCGCGGCACTGACAACCACCGACCAGGACCCGATGTGGGGCTCCCGCCCGGCGAGGTGAAGTGTCGCCGACGCCGGTCTCCTCCCGCGACCGCGGTGGCGCACGGGACACCGGCCGGCCCGCTCGGGACCGCGCGCGGCGCCGGCGGCAAGCCGGTGCCGCGCGACCGTTCACCCTCAGGGGTGATCGACGGGAAGCATGCCAGGTCGAGGCGAGCGGTGTCGGCCCGGGGCCCGGACCGCCCGGCCGTGCCGCGCCCGCGCCGTGAGGCCCGGCGAAGCCGCTCGGCGGCCCCGAGGGGGCGCCGCCGGAGGCCGCGGCCGGGGCCGGACCGGCACGTCGGTGTGCCCGGGAACTTCGCCGAGCCTCCGCACGCTGCATACAGTGGCAGGAGCTGAGCGGGATCCGCTCGACACAACGCAGCGCACGCGACCGGAAGGACATCTTGCCCATGGGTCACACGGCCACACCGGAGGCACAATCCGGCGGCCTCACCGCGACCGAGCACCGCCTGGCCAACGGCTTGCGCGTGGTGCTCTCCGAGGACCACCTCACGCCGGTCGCCGCGGTCTGTCTCTGGTACGACGTCGGCTCCCGCCACGAGGTCAAGGGCCGTACCGGACTCGCCCACCTCTTCGAGCACCTGATGTTCCAGGGGTCGAACAGCGTGAAGGGCACGGGCCACTTCGAGCTCGTCCAGGGCGCGGGCGGCTCGCCCAACGGCACCACCAGCTTCGAGCGCACCAACTACTTCGAGACCATGCCCGCCCACCAGCTGGAGCTCGCGCTGTGGCTGGAGGCCGACCGCATGGGCAGCCTCCTGGTGGCGCTCGACGAGGAGGGCCTGGAGAACCAGCGCGACGTCGTGAAGAACGAGCGGCGCCAGCGCTACGACAACGTCCCGTACGGCACCGCCTTCGAGCGCCTGACCGCGATGTCGTACCCCGACGGGCACCCCTACCACCACACGCCGATCGGCTCGATGGCCGACCTCGACGCGGCGAGCCTGGAGGACGCGCGCGCGTTCTTCCGGACCTACTACGCGCCGAACAACGCCGTGCTGTCGGTCGTCGGCGACATCGACCCGGAGCAGACGCTGGCCTGGGTCGAGAAGTACTTCGGCTCCATCCCGTCCCACGACGGCAAGCCTGCTCCGCGCGACGGCTCGCTGCCCGACGTCATCGGCGAGGATTTGCGCGAGGTCGTCGAGGAGAACGTCCCCGCGCGCGCGATGATGGCCGCCTACCGCCTCCCGAGCGACGGCACCCGCGAGGCCGACGCCGCCGACCTGGCGCTGACCGTCCTCGGCGGCGGCGAGTCCTCCCGCCTCTACAACCGGCTCGTGCGGCGCGACCGTACGGCCGTGGCGGCCGGCTTCGGCCTGCTCCGCCTGGCCGGCGCGCCCTCCCTCGGCTGGCTGGACGTGAAGACCTCCGGTGACGTCGAGGTGCCCGTGATCGAGGCGGCCGTCGACGAGGAGCTCGCCCGCTTCGCCGCGGAGGGCCCCACCGCCGAGGAGATGGAGCGCGCGCAGGCCCAGCTGGAGCGCGAGTGGCTGGACCGGCTCGGCACCTGCGCCGGCCGCGCGGACGAACTGTGCCGGTACGCCGTCCTGTTCGGCGACCCGCAGCTCGCCTTCACCGCCGTGCGGCGCGTGCTCGACGTCACCGCCGAGGAGGTGCAGGCGGTCGCCCAGGCCCGGCTGCGCCCGGACAACCGCGCGGTGCTGGTGTACGAGCCGGTCGCCGGTGAGGCCGAGGACGCCCAAGCCCCCGCCACCGACGAGAACGAGGAGTCGGCGCAGTGACCGAGCTCGCCAGCATGGAGTTCCACCCGCAGCCCCAGGCCGGCGCGCCCCGGCCCTGGGCCTTCCCGGCCCCCGAGCGCGGCACCCTGGACAACGGCCTGACGGTGCTGCGCTGCCATCGCCCCGGCCAGCAGGTCGTCGCCGTCGAGGTCCTCCTCGACACCCCGCTCGACGCCGAGCCCGCGGGCCTGGACGGTATCGCCACGATCATGGCGCGGGCCCTGTCCGAGGGCACCGACAAGCACACCGCCGAGGAGTTCGCCGCCGAGCTGGAGCGCTGCGGCGCCACCCTCGACGCCTACGCCGACCACCCCGGCGTCCGCGTCAGCCTGGAGGTGCCGGTCTCCCGGCTGCCGAAGGCGCTGGACCTGCTCGCCGACGCGCTCCGGGCGCCGCTGTTCGCCGACGCCGAGGTGGAGCGCCTGGTGCGCAACCGTCTGGACGAGATCCCGCACGAGCTGGCCAACCCCTCGCGCCGGGCCGCCAAGGAGCTCGCCCGGCAGCTGTTCCCGGCGTCCTCGCGTATGTCCCGTCCGCGCCAGGGCACCGAGGAGACCGTCGCCGGCATCGACTCCGCGGGCGTACGCGCCTTCTTCGAGCGGCATGTGCGCCCCGCCACGTCCACGGTCGTGGTCGTCGGCGACCTCACCGACGTCGACCTCGACACCCTGCTCGGTGACAGCCTGGGCGCCTGGACGGGTTCGCAGGCCGAGCCGCGGCCCGTCCCGCCGGTCACCGCGGACGACACCGGGCGCGTCGTCATCGTGGACCGTCCCGGCGCCGTCCAGACGCAGCTGCTGATCGGCCGGATCGGCCCGGACCGGCACGACCGCGTGTGGCCTGCGCAGGTCCTCGGCACGTACTGCCTCGGCGGCACCCTCACCTCCCGCCTGGACAAGGTGCTGCGCGAGGAGAAGGGCTACACCTACGGCGTGCGCGCGTTCGGGCAGGTCCTGCGCTCCGCGCCGGACGGCACCGGCGCCTCGATGCTCGCCATCACCGGTTCCGTCGACACGCCCAACACCGGCCCCGCCCTGGACGACCTGTGGACCGTCCTGCGCGGGATCGCGGCCGACGGACTCACCGACGCCGAGCGGGACTTCGCCGTGCAGAATCTCGTCGGGGTGGCGCCGCTGAAGTACGAGACGGCCGCCGCCGTGGCGGGCACCCTGGCCGACCAGGTCGAGCAGTACCTGCCCGACGACTTCCAGGCGAAGCTGTACCAGCAGCTCGTCGCCACCGGAACCGTCGAGGCCACGGCCGCGGTCGTGAGCGCCTTCCCGGCGGACCGCCTCGTCACGGTTCTCGTCGGCGACGCCTCGGCGATCCGGGAGCCCGTCGAGGCCCTCGGCATCGGTGAAGTCACCGTCGTGACGGCCGAGTAGAGCACCCGCCGGCCCCGCGGCGGGCCGGCACGCGAGGAGAGCCCTGGTGACGGCAAAGTCACCAGGGCTCCCTTATGCCCGAATTGGGGCGGAGGTTGCCTGTCTGCCCTGTGGGATGCGCTACAAAAGCCGCGTTCCGTTTGGGAATTGAACGCGGCCCCGCTTAGCGTCATCCGGGCTGTCCGTCAGGCAGTGCGCCGCGCCCGCGGCACCGGACAGCCATCGCCGAGTCCCCGTACGGCGCGAGCCAGGGGAGCCGGGGACCCACCGCAGTCCCTGGGGTGAATCGGACGCCCGCGCAGCCGCGAGGGGGTCCGTAGGAGACCTTCCTGCTCCGAACCCGTCAGCTAACCCGGTAGGCGAGAGGGAAGGAAAGGACCAGCCACCACATGGCGTTCAGCTGCGCCACGGGGAAGAACCGCCCCTCCGGGAAGCACCGCAAGCCCGGCCGGTTCGAGCGCACCACGGCCCGTGCGGCCGGTGTCGCCGCCCTCACCGCCACCGGCGTCGTGGGCACCCTCGCCGCCCCCGCGCTGGCCGCCGAGCCCGCCGCGGGGCAGACCGGCCTCATCCCGGTCGTCGTCGTCGAGGACTCCATCGCCACCCAGATCGACGCGCAGGCCGCCGCCCAGGAGCGGGCCGCCGCCGAGGCCGCCGCCCGCAAGGAGGCCGCCCAGGAGGCCGCGCGACACAAGGCCGCCGAGAAGGCCAAGCAGGAGCGGGAGGTCAAGGAGCGCGCCGCGCGGGAGGCCGAGCGCAAGCGCCTGCTGTCCTACGTGGCCCCGATAGCCGGTTCGTACGTGTCCACCGCGTACCGGTCCGGCGGTGCCGTCTGGTCCTCCGGCAGCCACACCGGCATCGACTTCCACGCCGCCAGTGGCACCTCCGTGCACGCGGTCGGCGCGGGCACTGTCGTCGAGGCCGGCTGGGGCGGCGCCTACGGCAACAACGTCGTGATCAAGATGAACGACGGCACCTACACCCAGTACGGGCACCTGTCGTCGGTCGGCGTCTCGGTGGGCCAGACGGTCACCCCCGGCCAGCAGATCGGCCTGTCCGGCGCCACCGGCAACGTCACCGGGCCGCACCTGCACTTCGAGGCGCGCACCAGCGCCGAGTACGGCTCCGACATCGACCCGGTCGCCTACCTGCGCGCGCACGGCGTCGACCTCTGACGCCTCCGCCCTCCTTACCGCAGCCCCGGCTCCCGAGCCGGGGCTTTCGGTCTTTCTGGACAACGGCTGTCCAAAAAATATCCATGGATTCCGGCCCGCCGTCGGAAATTCACGCTTCTTGCCATAGAGTCGCTGAACACACGTCATTCGTCGACGTTTCACGGGCATTAAGGCGGAGGTCGGCATGCGTATTCCGGCGCACTCGGTGTGCACCGCGATCCGGGACGACATCGTCGCCGGTGTCCTGGAGCGCGGCGGCCGTCTCACGGAGGAAGTCCTCGCCCGCCGCTACGGCGTCTCCCGTGTCCCCGTGCGCGAGGCGCTGCGCACCCTGGAGGCGGAGGGCTTCGTGGTGACCCGCCGGCACGCGGGCGCGTGCGTGGCCGAGCCCACCGAGCAGGAGGCGGCCGACGTGCTGGAGATGCGCACTCTGCTGGAGCCGCTCGGCGCCGCCCGGGCCGCCCAGCGGCGCACGGAGGCCCATCTTAAGGTGCTGCGCGGCCTGGTCAGGCTGGGTCAGGAGCGGGCCAGGCGCGGCAACAGCGAGGATCTGCGCTCGCTGGGCGGCTGGTTCCACGAGACGCTGGCCCAGGCGTCCGGCAGCACCGCGCTGACCTCGACGCTGACCCAGCTGCGGCACAAGATCGCCTGGATGTTCGCCGTGGAGGCGCCCGCCGACCCGGTGGAGTCCTGGGCGGAGCACGGCGCGATCGTGGACGCGGTGGCGCGTGGCGACGGCGAACGCGCCCGCGCGCTCACCGCCCTGCACACCGAGCGCGGGCTGTCCGCGCACCGGCTGCGCTTCGGCTCCGGGGGCGACCGCGGGGAGCGTGTGAGGAATTCGCAACATGCCGTAAACATGCCGAGCCTGCGCAATTAACACAGGCGCCGTATACAAAGAAGAGCAATTCTGGGGCAGTGGATTTACGCTGCCCTTTTCCGGCTGTCCGGGAAATTCCGGAGCCCGCCGCCGTGAAATTCCACGCGAGCCGGCCGGGAAAGACGAAGCCGCGCCCGCCGGAAAGGCGGACGCGGCTTTTGTGCCGTGCGGGAGGCCCGCTCGGGCCGCTCAGACCGTCTCGGGCAGTTCCTCGAGGCCCTCGGCGACCAGCTTGGCCAGACGGTCGAGGGCGGCGTCCGCACCCTCGGCGTCGGAGGCGAGGACGATCTCCTCCCCGCCCTGGGCGCCGAGGCCCAGGACCGCCAGCATGGAGGCCGCGTTGACGGGGTTGCCGTCGGCCTTGGCGATGGTCACCGGGACGCCTGTGGCCGTGGCGGCCCGGACGAAGATGGAGGCGGGGCGGGCGTGGAGACCCTCGGCCCAGCCGACGTTGACGCGGCGCTCAGCCATGTGTTGCTGCCCTTCGGTGTTCAAGGTTGTCTAGACCAGTTTCCCACACCAGGGGTGCCCGGCGGAACGGCCCGGGTGCCGCTGCCTCGACGACCGCCGGACCCCGTGGGACGTCGGGAACAGCCTGCCTCGCGCCGGTGCCGTGCGCGAGCCGTAACCTGGCCCCATGCAGAGCGCCTCGGACCGGCACGTGTACCCCGCCCACTGGGAAGCCGACGTGGTGCTGCGCGACGGCGGCACCGCGCGCATCCGCCCCATCACCGTCGACGACGCCGAGCGCCTGGTCAGCTTCTACGAGCAGGTGTCGGACGAGTCGAAGTACTACCGCTTCTTCGCGCCCTACCCGCGCCTGTCCGCCAAGGACGTCCACCGGTTCACCCACCACGACTTCGTGGACCGGGTGGGACTCGCCGCCACGGTGGGCGGCGAGTTCATCGCCACCGTACGGTACGACCGCATCGGCGCCGACGGGACGCCCGCGTCCGCCCCCGCCGACGAGGCCGAGGTCGCCTTCCTCGTCCAGGACGCCCACCAGGGGCGCGGGGTCGCCTCCGCCCTGCTCGAGCACATCGCCGCGGTCGCCAGGGAGCGCGGCATTCGCCGGTTCGCCGCCGAGGTGCTGCCCGGCAACACCAAGATGATCAAGGTGTTCACGGACGCCGGGTACACCCAGAAGCGCAGCTTCGAGGACGGCGTCGTCCATCTGGAGTTCGACCTGGAGCCCACCGACCGCTCGCTCGCCGTGCAGTACGGGCGGGAGCAGCGCGCCGAGGCCCGGTCCGTGCAGCGCCTCCTGGCGCCCGGCTCCGTCGCCGTCATCGGAGTCGGCCGCACCCCCGGCGGCGTCGGCCGCGGCGTCCTCGGCAACATCACGGACGCCGGGTTCACCGGCCGGTTGTACGCCGTGAACAAGGCGTTCCCCAAGGGCCTGGAGGAGATCGACGGGGTGCCCGCGCACCGGTCCGTGCGCGAGATAGAGGAGCAGGTCGACCTCGCGGTCGTCGCCGTCCCGGCCGAGCACGTGCCCGAGGTCGTCGCCGAGTGCGGGGCGCACGGCGTCCAGGGGCTGGTCGTCCTCGCCGCCGGATACGCCGAGAGCGGACCCGAAGGGCGCGAGCGGCAGCGCGCCCTCGTACGGCAGGCGCGCAGTTACGGCATGCGCATCATCGGCCCCAACGCCTTCGGCGTCATCAACACCTCCCAGGACGTCCGCCTCAACGCCTCCCTCGCCCCCGAGATGCCCCGCCCGGGCCGGATCGGGCTGTTCGCGCAGTCCGGCGCCATCGGCATCGCGCTGCTGTCCCGGCTGCACCGCCGCGGCGGCGGCGTCACCGGCGTCACCGGCGTCTCCACGTTCGTCTCGTCCGGCAACCGTGCCGACGTCAGCGGCAACGACGTCCTCCAGTACTGGTACGACGACCCCGACACCGACGTCGTCCTCATGTACCTGGAGTCCATCGGCAACCCCCGCAAGTTCACCCGCCTCGCCCGGCGCACGGCGGCGGCGAAACCCCTGGTCGTGGTGCAGGGCGCCCGGCACGGCGGCGCCGCCCCGCAGGGGCACACCGTCCGCGTCACCCGGCTGCCGCACGCCACCGTGTCCGCGCTGCTGCGCCAGGCCGGCGTGATCCGCGTCGACACGATCACCGAGCTGGTCGACGCGGGACTGCTGCTCGCCCGCCAGCCGCTGCCCGCCGGACCCCGCGTCGCGATCCTCGGCAACTCCGAGTCGCTCGGCCTGCTCACCTACGACGCCTGCCTCGCCGAAGGACTGCGGCCCCTGCCGCCGCTCGACCTGACGACCCAGGCGTCGGCCGCCGACTTCCACGCCGCCCTGTCGCACGCGCTCGCCGACGACGCCTGCGACGCCGTCGTCGTCACCGCGATCCCGGCGATCGGCGACGCCTCGACCGGGGACGCCGAGCTCGCCGAGGCGCTGCGGTCGGCGGCGGAGCGGGTGCCGGGCAAGCCGGTCCTGGTGGTCCACGTGGAGCTGGGCGGCCTGGCCGAGGCCCTGTCGGCGGCCGCGAGCACCGCCCCGCGGACCACCACCGCGCCCCGCGGCACCGTGCCCCGCCCCCACCCCGTCCGCCCCCTCGACTTCCCGGCGGAACCGCCGCCCGGACCGGACGGCGACTCCGCCGGCGCACCCCGCCTGATCCCGGCCTACCCGGCCGCCGAACGGGCCGTCCGCGCGCTCGGCGAGGCCGTCAAGTACGCCCAGTGGCGGCGCGAGGCCGCCGACCCCGGCCGCGTCCCCGAGTACGACGACATCGACGAGAAGGGCGCCGCGCGGCTGATCGACCGGCTGCTCGCACGCGGCCAGGGCCTCACGCTCGGCACCGACGACACCTGCGAGCTGCTCGGCACCTACGGCGTCCCTGTGCACCGCGCGATGCACGCCCCCACCGCCGACGCGGCCGTCGAGGCCGCCGAGGCGCTCGGCTACCCCGTCGCCCTCAAGGCCACCGCGCCCCACCTGCGGCACCGCTCCGACCTCGGCGGAGTACGCCTCGACCTCGCGGACGAGGAGCAACTGCAGCGGGCGTACACCGAGTTGGCCGAGCTGTTCGGCAAGCCGGAGGAGATCAGGCCGGTCGTGCAGCGCATGGCGCCACGTGGCGTGGACACCGTCGTCCGCGCCGTGATCGACCCGGCGGCCGGCGCCGTGCTGTCCTTCGGACTCGCCGGTGCCGCCTCCCAGCTGCTCGGGGACATGGCGCACCGCCTGGTCCCGGTCACCGACCGCGACGCCGCCTCGCTCGTCCGCGCCATCCGGACCGCCCCGCTGCTGTTCGGCTGGCGGGGCTCCGCACCGGTGGACACCCCGGCCCTGGAGGAGCTGTTGCTGCGGGTGTCGCGGCTGGTCCACGACCACCCCGAGGTCGTCGCCGTCACCCTGGAACCGGTGGTGGTCGCCGCGCACGGCCTGAGCGTGCTCGGCGCCTCCGTGCGCCTGGCCCCGCCGCCCGCCCGCGACGATCTCGGGCCGCGGACCCTGCCCGCCTACTGAGACGACGGTGACCGGTGCCTCGCAGTCAGTGCACCCCCGTAGGATGGCGTCATGGCCAAGACCAGTACGACGACCCAGGGGCTGCGTGCGGCGATCGAGCGCAGCGGCTACTACCCGGCCCTCGTGGCCGAGGCGGTGGAGGCCGCCGTGGGCGGCGAGCCCATCCGGTCGTACCTGGTCCACCAGGAGACCACGTTCGACCAGAACGAGGTGCGCCGGCACGTGACCGTGCTGGTCCTCACGCACAACCGCTTCATCGTCAGCCACACCGACGAGCAGGCCGAGGACAGCACCTCCCCGACGCCGTACGCCACGACGTCCACCGAGTCGGTCAAGCTCGGCCGGATCTCGTCGGTCGTCGTCAGCCGCGTCGTCGCCAACCCGGAGCAGTACACCCCGGGCACCCTGCCCCGCGAGATCGTCCTCACCATCGGCTGGGGCGCCGTCTCCCGCATCGACCTCGAGCCCGCCGCCTGCGGCGACCCCAACTGCGAGGCCGACCACGGCTACACGGGCAGCTCGACGGCGGACGACCTCAGCCTGCGCGTGAGCGAGGCCGGCGACGGCCCGGAGACCGTCCGTCAGGCCCTCCTCTTCGCGCAGGCCCTCTCCGAGGCGACCGCGGACGTCGCCCGCTGATGGTCCAGACCGCCGACTGGGACGCCCACCCGGAACCCCTCGCCGTCGCTTCCGCCCCCGTCCCCCGGTACGGCGACGGATCCCTCGCCGACCTGCTGCCCACCCTGGCCGCGGGCATGGGCGTACCGGACATGACGGCCGGGATAACCGAGCTGTCCGCCGCCGACCGCAACTGCGTGTTCCTGATCGACGGCCTCGGCTGGGAGCAGCTCCGGGCGCACCCCGACGAGGCGCCGTTCATGACGTCGCTCCTCGCCGGCTCACGCGGCGGCACCGGGCACCCCATCACCGCGGGCTTCCCGGCCACCACGGCGACCTCGCTCGCCTCCGTCGGCACCGGCCGTCCGCCCGGCGCGCACGGCCTGCCCGGCTACACCGTGCGCAACCCCGACACCGGCGAGCTGATGAACCAGCTCCGCTGGAACCCGTGGACCCCGCCGCACGTCTGGCAGCCGTACCCCACCGTCTTCGAGCTGGCGCACCGCGCGGGCGTGCACGCCGCGCAGGTCTCGTCCCCCACCTTTCAGAACACCCCGCTCACCAAGGTCGCCCTCAGCGGCGGCAGCTTCCTGGGGCGCCTGACCGGCGAGGACCGCGTCGACCTAGCCGCCGAGCAGCTGGCGGCGGGCGACCGCTCCCTCGTCTACACGTACTACGCCGAGCTGGACGGCGCCGGGCACCGCTACGGCGTCGACTCCGACACCTGGCGCGGGCAGCTGATGTACGTCGACCGGCTCGTCCAGCGCCTGGCCGAACAGCTCCCGCCGCGCAGCGCCCTCTACGTCACCGCCGACCACGGCATGATCGACGTGCCCTTCGACGAAGAGCACCGCATCGACTTCGACGAGGACTGGGAGCTGCGCGCCGGGGTCGCCCTGCTGGGCGGCGAGGGCCGGGCCCGGCACGTCTACGCGGTGCCCGGTGCCGCACAGGACGTCCTGACCTGCTGGCGCGAGGTGCTGGGCGAGCAGTTCTGGGTGGCGTCGCGGGACGAGGCGATCGAGGCGGGCTGGTTCGGCCCGCACATCGACGAGCGCGTGTACGGCCGTCTCGGCGACGTGATCGCGGCCGCGCGGGACGACGTCCTGATCATCGCGTCCGAACGGGAACCGAAGGAGTCGGCCATGGTCGGCAACCACGGCTCGATGACCCCCGCCGAGCAACTGGTCCCGTTGCTCGAAGTACGCTCCTGACGCCCCCACCCCCCTGTTCCCCCTGACCTCCTTGCCCTGACCCTCCTTGCCCTGACCCTCACCGAAAGGCGCTCGACCCCACATGCCCGAGCTGGTGTTCTTCTCCGGAACCATGGACTGCGGGAAGTCGACGCTGGCTCTCCAGATCGAGCACAACCGTTCGGCGCGTGGCCTGGCCGGCATCATCTTCACGCGCGACGACCGCGCGGGCGAGGGCAAGCTGTCCTCCCGGCTCGGCCTGGTCACCGACGCGGTAGAGGTCGAGGACGGCGCCGACCTGTACGCCTACGTGGTCGACCAGCTCTCCCGCGGCGGCCGCGCCGACTACGTCATCGCCGACGAGGCGCAGTTCCTCGCCCCGGAACAGATCGACCAACTCGCCCGCGTCGTCGACGACCTGAGCCTCGACGTCTTCGCCTTCGGCATCACCACCGACTTCCGCACGAAGCTCTTCCCAGGCTCGCAGCGCCTGGTGGAACTGGCCGACCGTGTCGAGGTCCTCCAGGTCGAGGCCCTGTGCTGGTGCGGCGCCCGCGCCACCCACAACGCCCGCACGATAGGCGGCGAGATGGTGGTCGAGGGCGCCCAGGTCGTCGTCGGCGACGTCGACCAGTCCGACACGATCGGCTACGAGGTCCTGTGCCGCCGCCACCACCGCCGCCGTATGACGGCGGCGACGGCCCGGGCGGCAGTGCTGTCACCGGACGTGTTGCCGGTTCAGCAGGTCTGAGTCCGTTCAAGAGGTGCCGATGCGTACCACCGTGTGCTGTCCGGGGCGCGCCGCGAAGATCTGCCGTAGCCCTCGGTACACGCACCGGAGTCCGGTGACGACCACGCGGACGAGAGGGCGCTGAGGTACCGCGGTTAGGCATGGTGCGGAGTCCGGTCTCACCGGTGGCGGCGTGGTGGCCGGTGCTGGCCTTGTGCGAGCGGGGAACGGCGGCCCATCGACGGCCCCTCCTGTTCACGTCGGGCGGGTGGCTGAAAGGGAGGGCGGGCGGTCCGTTCCCGACGGACCGCCCGCCCCGGGTCCGCCACGTCCCCCCACGAGCGCGGCGGCGTCTGCGGCGGCCGTTCAGCCGACCTTCGTCCACTCCTGGCAGCCGTTGGTCTCGAAGTACTCGCCCTTGTTGACCGTCACCCGGCCCTGGCCCTGGAGGTTCGCGTTGGCGATGATCGCGTCGAACTCCCCGGAGGCGTTCTTGGTGCGCGCCCAGTAACAGTTCTCGATGACGCTGCCCTTGTCGGGGCCGGCGGTCTTGTACGTCCCTGCCTGCATGTCCTCCCCGACGAGGTACTGGCCGTCGCCGTCCACCGTGGTGGCTGCTCCCGGCTTCTTGGCCGGCTTGGCGGGCTTCGGGGTCACCGTGACCTTCTCGGTGACCGTGACAGCCGGCTCCGGTTCGCCGGCTTCGGCAGATGCAGTCTTGGTGACAGTGACGGCCGGGGCGGGCGCGGAGGAGTCGTCCTTGCCGCCGGACTCCCCGTCGCCGCCGATGCCCGCGCCGATCACGAGGGCGACGAGCGCGGTCGCGCCGTGGGTGAGCCAGGCCTTGCGGCGCGACGGCTTCGGCCCCACGGGTGTGCCCGCCGGAGGCTGCCCGGCACCGGCCGGCGGGACCGGCATCGGCGGTACGGCGCCCCAGCTCGGCGCGTTCCCGGAACCGGACGGCTGTGGGGTGCTGGGCGGTGTCGAGGGCGGGTGGCTCATCGCGGTGGTCCTCCGGTTCGGCGTCGTGGCGCTTGGTGGTCACAAGGTGCCCGCCGTATCGGTGAACTGGGGAGGAGCCTACTGATAACCCGTATTATCAGGTGGGTTTCCCTTCAGGTTTCGACCTCGCTGTAGATTGCTGACGTCCACCCCACTGAAGAGGGGCGGACCGCGAGGCGAGGAAGCCGGCCTCGGTGACCCGGGGGAGAGGGGGGACACGTCCGATGACGACGCACACGACCGCGCGGACGCCCTCCGCCATCCTGCCCGAAACCCCGGCCTGGCGGATCACCTACGCCGAGATCGCCGCCCTCGCCCAGGTCAAGCGCCCGGTCCCCACCACGTGGGCCCGCCGCCACCCCGACTTTCCCGCACCCGTGGCCCATGAGGACGGACGTCCGCTCTTCGACGCCCGCGCGATCGTCGACTGGCTCGCCTCCACCGGTCGCGGCAACACCGACCCCCGCCGGCTCCGCGCCGAGCTCGCCCTGCACACCCTGGCCGCCTGGCGCACCCCGGCCCTGTCCGCGTCCGTCCTGCTCGGCGCGCTGACCTCCCTGGCCTGCCTGCACCAGCAGCTCGACGCCCCCGTCGCCGACGGCCACCCCTGGCACACGCTCCTGGAACGGGCCGCCGACCTCGACCCCGACGACCGCTTCCTCCTCTCCGAACTGCGGGCCCTGCCCGACCCCGAGCACACCGGCCCGGCCCTCGCCCACCTCGCCGACGAACTGGTCGACGCCGCCTACAACCCCGCCGAGGCCTTCGACTGGATCCTCCAGGCCCGCCACCGCCTCGGCTGCCACGACCCGGCCGCCGACGGACCCACCCCGGCCGTGGTCCGCGCCCTCGCCGCGCTCTCCGGGGTCGACACCCTCGACGAGGGAGCGGTGATCGCGGTCCCGTACGCCTGCTCCGGTGACCTCCCGGCAGCCCTCCACGACCGCGCCGCCGAGGACTCCGGCCACGTCTACCTCGCCGCCGACCCCGACCCGGCCCGGGTCCGCCTGGTCCGCCGGCGGATGCTGGTGCGAGGGGTGTACGAGTTCCGGCTCGACGTCGTCGAGGGCGAGGAACTGACCGCCGACGAGTGGGGCTACCCGCACCTTCTCGTCTGCGCCCTTCCCTACGAGGCCGCCGAGACCCGCGACGCCAAGGCCGTCCTGGAGCAGGTCGCCGCCCTCACCGACTACCTCGACACCGGTGCCACCGCCGTCGTCCTCGGCCCCGCCGACGTCCTCACCGGCCCCCTCGCCCGGCACGGCGACGCCGACCGTCTGCGCCGCTCCTTCCTCAAGCCCGGTTTACTCAAGGCGGCCATCAGCCTCCCCGACGGCGCCTACGCCTACCGCCCCGGCTACCGCACGGCGGTCTGGATCCTCGCCCGCGTCCCCGAGGAGCAGCGCACGGGTCTCGTTCTCCTCGCGGACTACTCCGCCAGACCGCTGACCGAGCCCGCCCTCGACGCCCTCGCCGAGGACATCGCCATCTGGCGTGCTTCCGGCTGGACCCCCGACAGGCGCCACGAACCGCGCCACGCCGCCATCGTCCACGGCACCGACCTGGACGGCAGTCCCGGTGCCGCGTTCACCCCGCAGCACCGCACGCCCGCGTCCCGGCACCTGCGGACGGTGGTGGAACGCCCCGCACTCATCGCAGACTTGGAGCGTCGCTTGGGCGAGCTCCACGAACGTTCGCGTGCCGACGAACTCCGGCTGCACGCCCAGGCGGAACTGCGCCCGGAGAACCAGCCGGTACGCCGCACGTCCGTCGGCCGTCTCCTGCGCGCCCGCCGCCTGCGCCGCCGCCCCGGCCACCGCTTCGCCCCCGAACACCTCACCCCCGAGGGCCACTACACGGTCCTCACCCCCGAGGAGATCCTCGGCACGGCCCGCATCGGCGGCCGTCGCATCGACCGGGGCATCCTCCTCACGGCTTACGAGCACGCCCAGTTCACCGAACCCGGGGACCTCGTCGTCACCGCCCACCCGCACTTCGGCGTGTACGTCGACGTGGAGGGCGTCTCGCTGGTCGCGGCCCCGGCCCGCATCCTGCGCGTGCATCCCGACGCGGACCCGCCGGTACGCCCCCGGGTGCTGGCCGCGCTGCTGCGGGCGGCAGCGGGGGAGCACGCCCGCACCAGCGGTGCGGTGCGCGCGTCCCGCCGTATCGAGGACCTGATCGTCCCCGACCTGAGCAGCGCCGAGGCCGACCTGTACGAGGCCGTCCTCGCCGAGGTCGAGAGCCGGGCGGCGCTGCTGCGCGAGCAGACGGCCGCGCTCGACGACCTGACCCGCGTGATGGCGGCCGGCATGACCGACGGCACGCTCACCATCCAGTCACTCCCGTACACCGACGCCCACTGAAGGAGACGGTCCACCACATGCCTCCACGCACGAAGAAGCCCGCCGACCAGGCGGAGCTGTTCAGCGCCTCCACCGCCAAGGAGATCCAGGACATCCTCTGGAAGGCGGCCGACAAGCTCCGCGGCTCCATCGACGCCGCCCAGTACAAGGAGTTCGTCCTCGGCCTGATCTTCCTGAAGTACGTCTCGGACGCCTTCGACGAGCGCCGCACCGAGCTCGCCAAGGAGCTCATGGAGGAGGGCATCGCCGAGGACCGCCTCGACGACTTCCTGGAGGACCGCGACGAGTACACCGGCGCGCATGTCTTCTGGGTGCCGGAGACCGCTCGCTGGTCCTGGATCGCCACGCACGCCAAGGCCCAGGGCGTCGGCAAACTCCTGGACGAGGCGATGGACGCGATCATGCGGGAGAACGCCTCCCTCACCGGCGTCCTCCCCAAGATCTTCAACCAGGACCGCGTCGACCAGAAGCGCCTGGGTGAACTCGTCGACCTGATCAGCGACGCGCGGTTCGGCGGCAGCGGGGACAAGCCGGCGCAGGATCTGCTGGGTGAGGTGTACGAGTACTTCCTGGGTAACTTCGCGCGGGCGGAGGGTAAGCGGGGCGGCGAGTTCTACACGCCTCGGTCCGTGGTCCAGCTGATCGTGGAGATCCTGGAGCCGTACGAGGGGCGGGTGTACGACCCGGCGTGCGGCTCGGGCGGCATGTTCGTCCAGGCCGCGAAGTTCATCGAGGCGCACCAAGGGCGCGGCCACAAGTCCGACATCGCCGTCTACGGCCAGGAGCTGAACGAGCGCACCTGGCGGCTCGCCAAGATGAACCTGGCCATCCACGGCATCGACGGCAACCTCGCCGCCCGCTGGGGTGACACCTTCGCCGACGACAAGCACGCGGACCTCAAGGCCGACTTCGTGATGGCCAACCCGCCGTTCAACATCAAGGACTGGGCGAGGGACGAGACGGATCCTAGGTGGAAGTACGGAGTTCCGCCCAAGAACAACGCGAACTATGCCTGGCTCCAGCACATGATCTCCAAGCTGGGGGAGAAGGGGACGGCCGGCATTGTGCTGGCCAACGGGTCCATGAACTCCCAGTCCGGTGGCGAGGGCGAGATCAGGCAGGCCCTGATTGAGGCGGACCTCGTGGCCTGCATGGTTGCGCTGCCTCCACAGCTCTTTCGCACGACTCCGATTCCCGCGTGCCTCTGGTTCTTGTCGAGGGACAAGTCGCCGCAGGGCGCCCGGCAGCTCCACGATCGGCGCGCCGAAATCCTCTTCATCGATGCCCGCTCCATGGGGCGAATGTTGGACCGCACAGAACGCATACTTTCCGGGGCTGACCTCGCGAGGATCGCCGACACCTACCATGCATGGCGCGGCACAGGATCGGCGCGGGAGGCAGGGCTGGAGTACGAGGATGTGCCGGGTTTCTGTCACTCGGCCGACCTCGGGAAGGTCCGCGAGTACGGCTATGTGCTGACACCCGGCCCGTACGTGGGGGCTGTGGAAGTCGAGGAGGAGGCCCCGGAGGCCGTCGCCGAGCGGATCGGCGTACTGAGCGTGGAACTGTATGAGCTGTTCGACAGATCAGCGGAACTGGAGAAGTCGGTGCGTGAGCAGTTGGGGAGGGTCAGTGCTTGATTCGCCAATCCCCCTGCATTCGGGTTGGGAACTGCGGACGCTCGGAGAATTGGTCACGAAGATCGGTTCCGGTGCCACCCCCCGAGGGGGGAAGGAGGTGTACGTCGAAAGAGGGACGCCTTTCATCCGCTCTCAGAACGTCGTCGACCACCGGATGCTGAGTGATGACATCGCGTATATCGGCGATGAGGCCGCGCGAGCGCTTAGCGGGGTTACCGTGCGTCGCGGGGACGTACTGCTGAACATTACCGGTGACTCGATTGCCAGGTGCGCTCTGGTCGACCCGGTCCTTGAGTCGGCCCGCGTTAACCAGCATGTGGCGATCATCCGGACCTCGAATCTGCTCGACCCGGTCTTCTTGCAGAAGTACCTGGTGAACCCGGCGTTCAAGAGGTTCATGATCTCCCACAGCTCCGGGGCTACGAGGAAGGCACTGACCAAGCGGCAAATCGAGCAGTTCCCTATTTTGGTGCCCCCGCGTTCTGAGCAGGAGGCCATTGCCGCCGTGCTCGGGGCGCTGGATGAGAAGATCGCCGTCAACGAACGCGTCGCCACCACCTCCGATGCCTTGGCGAGTGCCCGTCACCGCTGGACCGCGATCACGTCGGCCGGGAAGTTCGAACGGCTCGGCCGGTTGGCTCAGGTGGTGGTCGGCGGAACACCCAGCCGCGCGAAACCTGAGTACTGGACAGGCGGGACGGTTCATTGGATCAACTCCGGGAAGGCAAACGACTTCCGGGTCATCCAGCCCAGTGAAATGATCACGGAGGAGGGACTGGCCAATAGCTCCGTGAAGCTCATGCCACCCGGGGCCACTTTGATCGGCATCACCGGGGCCACGATGGGGCAGATCTCCCGTCTTGAGATCACCGCCGGTGGCAGTCAGAACGTCGCCGGGGTCTGGTCCGACGACCAAGCGCTCAACGACTGGCTGTTCTATGACATTAGATTCCGTGTCGCCGATCTCACCAAGCATGCCTCGGGCGGGGCGCAGCAGCACATCAACAAGCGGGTCATTACTGAACTTGAGTGCCGCGTGCCCTTCTCCGACGACCTGCGTGAATGGTCGGCTGGAACAGCACCGCTGGTGAAGCTCTCCGCCCAGGTCCTACTGGAGAACCGCGCCCTCGCCACCCTCCGCGACGCCCTCCTCCCCCAACTCATGTCCGGCCGCCTCCGCGTTAAGGACGCCGAGAAGATTGTCGAGGACGCCACATGACGACGAGCCACGACGGAAGCGAGCCCGACGACAGAACCTACCGCCGCCCCACCGAAGCCGATTGGGAGCTGCTCGCCCTCGATGAGCTGGCCGAGTTGGCCTGGTCGCCTGCCTCCGGAAACGAATTCGCGCCCGGCTCCGGGCACCGCAAGTCCTGGGACGACCTGATCCTCTACCCGGACCTCCGGGAGGCGATCGAGCGCCTGAACCCGGAGCTGCCCCCGGACGCCGTCCACGATGCCGTGACGACCGCCGCCACCCCCGGCTCCCAGGACACATACGAGGAGAACCGGGCCGCCCACCGCCACCTCACCACCGGAATACGCTCCGTCACCTACACCGACTCCCACGGCGCCGAGCACAACCCCACCATTCGCCTCCTCGACCTGGCCGACCCGGACGCGAACACCTACCGCGCCCTCAACCAGGTAACGGTCATCGACGGTGACAGGAACCGCCGCTTCGACGTCATCCTGTACGTCAACGGCCTGCCCCTCGCCGCCATCGAGTTGAAGCGCGCAGGCGACGAGGACGCGACGCTCCAGACGGCCCACGCCCAGGTGGCGCGATACGTCCAGGAGTTCCCGACCGCCTTCCGCTACAACGCGGTCGTCCTGCTCTCCGACGGCATCACCGCGAAGTACGGCACACCGTTCACCCCGTACGAGCACTTCGCCCCGTGGAACACGGACGAGTTCGGCGCCCGCGTCGACCCGCTGACCGCCGACGGCTTCTCGGAGTCGGGGCAGAACCTCGCACTCCACGGCCTGTTCACCCAGTCCCGCTTCCTCGAACTGATCCAGTCCTTCATCAACTTCGTCCCGTCGAAGCGGATGAAGCGGATCGCGAAGCCGCACCAGTACCACGCGGTGACCCGTGCTGCCGACGCCGTCCGCACCGCATCGGCCAGCGACGGCAAGGCCGGCGTCGTCTGGCACACCCAGGGTTCCGGCAAGTCGGAGGAGATGGTCCTCACCACGACCATGGTGATGCGGGACCCGGCCCTGCTGAACCCCACCGTCGTGGTCGTCACCGACCGCACGGATCTCGATGACCAGCTCTACTCGACGTTCCAGGAGAGCGAGATCCTCCCGGAGACGCCGAAGCAGGTCGTCACCCGCGCCGAACTCCGGGAGGAGCTCGCGGCGAGGAGGACGGGAGGGATCCTCTTCACCACGCTCCAGAAGTTCGGCAAGACCAAGGAAGAGCGGGAGTCGGGCACCGACCACCCGATGCTCTCCGACCGCCGGAACATCGTCGTGATCGTCGACGAGGCGCACCGCAGCCACTACGACGACCTCAACGGCCTCGCCCGCCACCTGCGCGACGCGCTCCCGCACGCCACGTTGCTCGCCTTCACCGGAACGCCGATCTCGGAGGCCGACCGCAACACCCGCGAGGTGTTCGGCGACTACATCGACGTCTACGACCTCAAGCGGGCCGCCGACGACGGCGCGACCGTGAAGGTCTACCACGAGAGCCGCGTGATCCAGCTCGTCCTGGACCGCGACGTCGATCCGACCACCATCGACGAGGAGGCCGACCGCATCACCGACGGCCTCGACGACACCGAGCGCCGCCGCGTCGAACAGGCCGTGGCGACGATGAACGCCATGTACGGCGCGCCGGCCCGGATACGGGACCTCGCGGCCGACCTGGTGGAGCACTGGGAGGCGCGCCGGGAACGGATGAAGCCGTTCGTCGGCGCCTCCGAGTCGGGCGGGGCGCCTGGTAAGGCGATGGTGGTGTGCACGACCCGCGAGATCTGCGTCCGCGTCTACGACGCCCTGCGCGAGCTGCGCCCCGAGTGGCACAGCGACGAGTTCGAGAAGGGAGCGATGAAGATCGTCTTCTCCTCGAACTCCCGCAAAGACTCGGACGAGCTGCTCGCCCACGCGCTGATCGACAGCCGCCGCAAGGCCGTCATCAACCGGGCCAAGGACCCCGACGACGAGCTGGAACTGCTCATCGTCAACAACATGCTGCTGACCGGCTTCGACGCCCCGCCGATCCACACCATGTACCTGGACCGGCCGCTCAAGGGCGCCAACCTGATGCAGGCCCTAGCCCGCGTCAACCGCCGTTTCCGCGGCAAGGAGGACGGCCTCCTCGTCGGCTACGCCCCGCTGACGGAGAACCTCCAGCGGGCCATCGCCGAGTACACCGAGGCCGACCAGCGTGACCGCACCCTCGGCCAGGACGTCGAACGCGCGCTGGACGAGCTGCGCAACGAGTACGACATCCTCACCGGCATCCTGCGCGGCTTCGAGTGGCAACCCATGCTCGACCGTTCTGGCCCCCGTGCCTTCGTCGACGCCGCCCTGAAGACCGCCAACCACCTGCGCGACCCCCGCACCAAGGGCAACAACCCCGACCTGCTCGACGACCCGCGCCAGACCCTGGGCCGCCGTTTCCGCGACCACGCCTACCGGCTGGAGCGCTTCTGGGCGCTGGCGGGCAGCTCGAAGGAGGTGGGGGAGCGGTTCGCGGACACGCCGGCCTGGAAGCGGCACATCCAGTTCTTCGTCGAGGTCCGCGCCTACATGGCCAAACTGGACGCCATGGAGCGCGAGGCGCGCGGCCTCCCCGTGGCCCGCGATGTCGAGATGTACCTCTCCCAGCTCACGTCGTCCGTCGTGGAGACGGGCGGAGTGACGGACCTCTTCGCCGAGGCTGGGCTGGAGACCGCCGACCTCACCCACCTCACCGACGCGCTCGTCGCCCAGCTCCAGCAGAGCGACACCCCGCACCTGGCGGCCGAGGCGCTGCGGCGGCTCGTCGAACGGAAGATGCGCGAGGTCACCCGGCACAACATCGTCCGGCAGACCACGTTCTCCGAACGCCTCCAGGACCTGATGGTGCGCTACATGCGCCAGCAGTACACCAGCGCCGAACTCATCGCCAAGCTGGTCGAGATGGCCAAGGACGTCATGGCCGACGCCAACCGGGGTGAGAGGTTCGACCCGCCCCTGAACTGGCGCGAACTCGCCTTCTACGACGCCGTAGCCGACCACGGCACGGCCCGCTCCCTGATGGGCGACGAGGTCCTGGCGGGCATCGCCCGCGAACTGGTGGCCGAGGTCCGCCGCCAGCTCAAGCCCGACTGGATCGCCCGCGAGTCCGTCCGCGCCCGCCTGCGCAGCACCATCAAGCGCCTCCTGGCCCGCAACAACTACCCGCCGGACCAGCAGAAGGAGGCCATCGACCTGGTCCTCCGTCAGATGGAGCACTTCGCCAACGAATGGTCCACCAACGGAGAGGCCGGCGGCTGAGCTCTCCACCCACAACCCCTCGCGCTTGAGCGAGGGATGCTCACCGACTCACCAGAACTCTGAAGACACACGGGGAGGTAGTTCCTCCCGAAAGGTCAGGTTTATTCATGGCGGGTAAAGAGATCGAAGACCCGGGGTCCTACTTCTCCTCAGTACTGGTCGCTGCGGCGAAACTTCCGGGTGTGCGTATCGACAGACAGGCGTACCTTCGGAAGGCGCTGTCTCGCCATTGCTCCGAAGAGCAGATCAAAGAAGCGATCGAAGAGACACCGGCAGCGGCGGGTATCCCCCTCGACATTCTGGAAAAGGCTGCCAACGACTCCATCAAGTACGAGACCGCCAAGGTCAGCGCGGCTTCCGCGGCTGCTGGACTGCCTGGCCTGGTCTTCCTTCCCGTCACGGTCCCTGCCGACTTGGCGCAGTACCTGGGGCACATGCTGCGCATCGCGCAGAAGCTCGCCTACCTCTACAGCTGGCCCGACCTGTTCTCCGGAGACGGCGACGACATGGATGACGCGACCGAGGGAGTGCTCACACTCTTCGTCGGCGTGATGTTCGGCGCCCATTCAGCGAACACTGCTGTCGGGAAGGTCGCGGAGGCGATGTCGAAGCAGGTCGCCAAAAAGCTTCCCCAGAAGGCACTCACGAAGGGCTTTATTTATCCCCTCGTGAAGAAGGTCGCGGGTCACCTCGGTAAGGAGATGACGAAGCAGACCTTCGCAAGGGCCGTCTCCAAGGCGGTCCCCGTCGTCGGAGCCGTTGTTTCCGGTGGGCTCACGTTCGCGACCTTCCTTCCCATGGCGAAGAAGCTGAAGAACCACCTCGCCGAGCTGGACATGACGAAGCCCACCTTGCGGGTCGAGGACATCGAGGTCGTGCAAGAGCACGAGCCTTCAGCCACGGACTACGTCGAACAGCCCGGTGGGGACGACGCTGCATCCAAGTAGGGAATCCCCCCGCTGACGCATCCGGGCGCTCTTAAGCCCGGATGTGTCAGCAGAGCCCCAACGTCAGACGCGCCGTTCCGAGGAGGTCAACTCGACGAGGCCTGCCCATGCCTCACGCGAGACGGTGAGTACGGGGCCGGCCTCACTCTTCGAGTCCCGGACGTGCACAGCAGCCGAACCGGCCGCGACCTCTACACACTGACCGCCCTCGGTTCCGCTGTAGCTGCTCTTGAACCAGGCGAGGTCCGAGGCGATGGTCGAGGACTCAGCGTTGTTCATAGCGCTCCCAGCAACCCTTCGATGAACTTCGTCGACTCTCGCGGACTGAGAGCCTGTGATCGGATAATCCCATAGCGTGCAGCCGCGAGAGCCGTCTGTTCCGGGTCGGTTTCAAGAGAACTGGTCGTGTGTGTCTCTGTGTAGACGAACTTCTTGCCGTCCTTCCTGGTGACAACCGTGAACGGTCCGTTCACGCCTGCGTTCTCTTCACACTCCGTCGGCATGACCTGGATCTCGACGTTCTGCTTCTGGCTGGCGAGGAGAATGTGCTCCAACTGTCCCCGCAGCACGTCCGTGCCGCCGTATCGATGCCGCAACACCGCCTCGTTCACTACGAAGCTCAACAGTGAGGCCGACCTGCGCTCGAAGATGCCCTGCCGGGCCAGCCGGGCCGTCACCCGCTGCTCGACCGTTTCCGAGTGCAGGGGCGGACGCCGCATCGCGAGCAGCGCCCTCATGTACTCCTCGGTCTGAAGCAGCCCGTTGACGACATGGGTGTCGTACATAAGCAGCTCAAGGCACTCCTTCTCCAACACCGCCATCCCCTGAAAGAACCCCGGATACTGAGCCCGCTCCACCTGCTCCTTCCACAGGCACAGCAACCCGCCCGCCCCCAGCACCTCATCCGCCCGCTCGATCGTCCGGGGCGTCGGAATCCTCCGCCCCTGCTCGAACGACGCGATGGTGGACGCCGAGTACCCGAGCCGTCGCCCGAACTCCTCGCGCTCCAGCCCCTCCCGCACCCGCAGCGTCTTCAGGGTCTGCCCGAACGCGACCACGACGCCCCGCCCGGCCTCGTCCTCCGGTCGCCGCCCGGCCCCGCCGTCGTTCTCCCACCCGTCCCCGAGACTCACGACCGGCGCCGCACCCGCACCGCCGCCGTCGCCCTCGCCCTCGCCGTGCTCACGCTCCCCGGGAACCGCCTCGGCCCCGGCCTCCGCACCCGTGCGCTCCGCCATGTCCACCACCGCCTTCTCTCGCTCAACGCCCCCGCAAGGGACGCCGTCACGGCGCGCAGCTCCGACACGCGCGTACAACACGGGTACAACCACCCCCTGTCGCTGCGTCACCACTGGTCACGCTACGCGACCGGCGGGACCGTGAGGGGCGTGACGACGAAACCCATCAATCCCACTGACACCACCCAACCCGCCACCTCCTGCGCTCCCTTGAAGGCGTCCTCGCCACCGGGCCCCGCCTTCGAGATGCGCTTCACCTCCACACCGCGCGGGGCCCGTCTCGCCCGCCGCCTCGCGGCCGTCCGCTTGGACGCGTGGGGCATCCCGTACGGCACCGACCCGCACGACGCGATCGTGCTGATTGTCGCCGAGCTCACCGCGAACGCCGTGAGCCACGGCCACGTCCCCGGCCGGGACTTCCACCTCCGCCTCCACGCGACCCCCGACGGCCGCACCGTGCGCATCGAGGTCACCGACACCCGCACCGAACGTCACCCCCGCCACCCTGCCCTCCCGCAGAGCGCCGCCGGCGTCGAGGAAAGGGGCCGCGGACTGCTTCTCGTGACGCAGCTCGCGACCCGCTGGGACTGGCACCTGCGCCCCGACGGTCCGGGCAAGACCGTCTGGGCGGAGTACGAGCACGTACGCGCCGCTCCACGGGAGGGGAAGTGCTACGACTACGACTCCGGTGTGCGTGAACAGGCCGCGCCGGACGACGAGTCGGACAGGCGGAACGGTGGGACCGGGGGACAAGTCAACTGATCACCGAGGCGGGCGAAACGGCACTGAGCCCGCCTCGAATGATCACTCTCGCACCGTCAACTGCCGTGATAACCGCCGTTATCAGAGGGAGGAGGACGTTCCACTCCCCCTAGGGCCTACGGTTCCGTCCGTCGACAGGCACCCCAACGCTTCGGCCGCCCGGTGCCTGTCGGTGTTCGCCCCTTTCCCTCTCCGTACGGACATCACGGGAGACACCATGGACGACGCGACGGACCGCACCCCCGACGGCGCACTGCCCCTGCCCGAACTCGTCGAGGCCCGCCTGGCCGGTGACCGCAAGCTGTCCGCCCCGGCGAAGGCCCTCGTCCGCGAGGCACTCGGCGACTCCGAGGACGCCGAAGGCGACCCCCGGCCCTCCGCGGGCCCCGTCTACCTGGGCAACATCGCGGTCACCGGCTTCCGCGGCGTCGGCTCGAAGGCACTGGTCAAGCTGAAGCCCAAGCCCGGCGTCACCCTCGTCGTCGGACGCAACGGCTCCGGCAAGTCGAGCATCGCCGAGGCGATCGAGACCCTGTTCACCGGCACCAACGCCCACTGCACCGGCCGGCACCCGAGCCACGCCGTCCGCTGGCGCAACCTGCACCAGGGCGAACGGACCGTCGTCGAGGCCAAGCTGACCGTCGAGGGCGACCCGTCGCCGAGCACCCTCACCCGCACCTGGACCGGCGACGCCTTCACCGACTCCGAGGCCGTGCTCAGGCGGCCGGGCCACGGCACCGTGTCGCTGGAACAGGCCGGCTGGGAACAGGCCACCCGCGCCCACCGCCCCTTCCTGTCCTACGCCGACCTGGACAACCTGATCAACGGCAAGCCGGCCGAGATGTACGACAACATCGCCGCGATCCTCGGCCTCGACGCCCTGAACGCCGCCGCGCGCCGGCTGACGGCCGCGAAGAAGGAACTCGACGCCGTCGTCAACGCCCCGAAGGACAGGAAGCCGCTCCTGCACGCGGCCCTGGAGGAGGTCGGACACGACGACCGGGCGCTCAAGGCCCTGGTGGCGATGGAGGAGAAGGGCGGGCCCGACCACGCCGTGCTCGACGCCTTGATCTCCGGCGCGTCCACGGCCGACGAAGGCCGGCTGCGGGAGGCCCGGCTGGAGGCCGCCGCCGAGACCGAGAGCCCCGACCTGGACCGGGTCGGTGCCGCGGTCGACGCGCTGCGGAGCGCCGTCGCCGACGCCGACGACCTGAAGGGCACCGCGGCCGCCGACGCCCACAGCAGGGCCGAACTGCTCCAGGCGGCGCTCCGCCACAGCGACCGCCACGCCGACGACCCGGCCTGCCCGGTCTGCGGGACGGAACAGGTCCTGGACCGGGAGTGGGCCGCGCGCGCCGAGGCACAGATCGCCGCCCTCCTGCGCGAGGCCGAGGCCGTACGCGCGGCCGAGGCCCGGCTGCGGAGCGCGACACGCGCCCTGCACGACCTGGTCGTCCCGCCCCGGGAGATTCCGGCCGCACTCGCCGCACCGTGGAAGGCCTGGGGCGACTGCCGACGGATCACCGACCCCGTCGAACTCGGCGAGCGCGCGCTGAAGGCGGCGGTGACGCTGACGGACGCGTGCGCGATCGTGGCCGGGGCGGCACGCGAGGAACTGGCAGCCATGGACGAGCGCTGGCACGCCGTCGTCGGCCTGCTCGCCGAGTGGACGCACCTCTCCCGGGAGGCCGAGGCGGCCGGGCCCCGCCGGACGGCGGTCAACGCCGCCCTCACCTGGATCAAGAAGCTCACGACCGAGGTCCGCGACCTCCGCGTCGACGCTTTCGCGGGCCACACGCAGCGGATCTGGGAAAAGCTCCGCCAGCAGAGCAGCGTCGACCTGACCCGCGTCGGCCTGCACGGCAGCGAGAAGGCTGTCGTCCGCAAGCTGGTCATGGACGTCACCGTCGACGACACCGAGGCCTCCGCCCTGGGCGTCATGAGCCAGGGCGAACTGCACTCGCTCGCCCTCTCCCTGTTCCTGCCCCGCGCCGCCACGGCCGACAGTCCCTTCGGCTTCGTCGTCATCGACGACCCCGTGCAGTCCATGGACCCGGCGAAGGTCGACGGCCTGGCCCAGGTGCTCGACGAACTCGGCCGCGACCGGCAGGTCGTCGTCTTCACCCACGACACCCGCCTCCCGCACGCCTTCCGCAGCCAGGGTCTGCCGGTGACGGTGCTCAAGGTGGAGCGGGGCGAGCAGTCCAAGGTGCACGTCACCTCGGACACCGACCCGGTCAAGGAGGCCGTCGACAACGCCATGGCCCTCGCCCACACCGAGAACTGCTCCGAGACGGCCCTGCGCCACGTCCTGCCGTCCCTGTGCCGCGAGGCCCTGGCGACGGCGATCGTCGAAGCGGCCTGGCTCCGCCGCAACCGCACCGGCCTCCGCGCCGAAGACCTCCAGTCCGCCATCGACACGACCGAACGGCTCCTCCCGCTCGCGTCCTTCGCCCTCTTCGACGACGGCCTCGTCCACCCCGACGAGGAGGTCAAGGACACTCTCCGCTCCTTGTACGGCCGTGAGAGCACGGTCCTGATGTACCAGTGCCAGCAGGGCGCCCACCCCGACGGATTCCTCCCGCAGGATCCGGTCGCCTTCGTCAGGAAGGTCGAGGACCTCGCCAACAGGATCCGCAAGCCGGAGGTGAACGCCTGATGCCCGCCACCCCCACCGCCGCGGCCGTACTCCTCGCGACCGCCGACGACCTCCTCATCGAAAGCCAGGGCACCCACGGCCCGCTGACCCCTGCGGGCCGCGACCGCGGCGCGGCCTACGCCCTGCGCATCGCCCTGGAAGCAGCCGTCGACGCGGCCCTCACGGCCGAGGAGGCCGGACTCGGCGGACTCCGCAGCATGCGCGCGAAACTGCTCTGCCTGCACCACTACGCCGGCCCCGCCCGTGCCCGCCGTGCCCACGCCCTCTGGAACCGGCTCAGCGCGGCCTGCAAGTACCACCACGACGAACTCGGCCCGACCCATGCCCAGGTAAGGGTCTGGCGAGCAGATGTCGGGACGCTCGTCGCGGAACTTGCCCTAGTCGGGGTGACGGTGGCGTCCCCGTCAGCAGGAGAGTACGTAGGGGGCGGGGGGTATCGGGCTCCGGACCGCAGAAGCCGCCGCACCAGCCGATAAAGTCTCGCGCTGTGGAAATCGGATCTTTGGTTGAGCAATGCGACGGCAGTGCCGTACGTCGCGTAGGTACCGTTCGCGCACTGGGCGAGACGGAAGTCGTCGTCGAGTGGCAGGGAGGGGAAAGTGAGCATTTGCCCGTACCCGTACCGGAGTCGGTGAAGATACTTACTCCGGGAACGATTCGGTACAAGGCCGCCACCGACCTCGCCGAGCTTCAGCGCGAGTTCGAAAGCGATCCCGTGAAGGTGTTGGTCGAGCTGCTCCGCGAACTGGGCGAGATGGTCAACATCACCGCGTTGCGAAAGAACGTGGAGGACGTGGGGCTCCTCGTGAACAAGTCACTCAACTGGCGCCAGTTGGGTGAATCGCTCAGCGCCCGTCCCGAGGTGCGCAAAACGACCAAGGGCATGCGGTGGGACGGAGGCAGGAAAGAGGCCAGTAGCCTCCCCCAGCAAAGGTCCGCTTCTGATGCTCTCCGCGAGCTGGTGGACAAGTCTCCTAAGCCGAAGGGCACCAAGCAACCGTTGTTGGCCGCCGTGTCCGCTGGGCTCGACGAGTTGTCGCCGTACGAACTTCTGGCGGTACACGCACTCGGCATCCCCGTGACCGAGTGGCCGCGACGCTGGAGGGAGCCCCACCCCGAGCGTGTGCCCGAAGAGGTCCGCGTGCTTGCTGTCGAGCACATCCTCGATGTGTCGCGCGCCAGGAAGCGGGTCGTTCTCCCCGGTACCGAACCCAGCCCGGCCGCGAAGAAGGCTGCGGAGATCCCGTCGTCCCTCGATCTCCTTCCACTGCTCGTCCCCCTGGTGGCGATGCCCGCTGCGAGCCCTGCGGCGGACAGGGCGGCCAAGGCGTTGGGAGGCGAACAGGCGTGGGAGGCCTTGCGTGCCGGGATGGAGTACTTCGAGCAGGCGCTGTCCACGAGTTCTGGCTCCGGGGTAACGCGGGCTCAGGAGGAGCGGCTGGCCCCTCTCTCGGCCAGGACCAGGGACCTCCTGACGACGGTCCTGAGGAGACGCCCCAAGGAGGACGACCTTCCCTGGCTGGAGTTCGCGGAGGAGATGGCGTCCCGGGCCTGCGGGCTGCTGGCGGATTCCCGGATCCAGGAGCGGTGGAATGGTCTTGTGCGCGAGTGGGCTCAGCACGTAGCCGACCACCCGAACATTCCTGCTGAGCTTCGGGAGGCAGCAAGAACGGCCCAGGCCGCTGCGGCGGCCGAAGCCGCGGACGCGGCGGGGACAGACGGTACAGGTCGCGACCAGAGGAGGACGGGAGGCCGGCAGACCGAGGCCACACTGGAGACACTCACGGTGCCTGTGGAGGAGTCGGAGTCGACGGGAGTCGAGGAGGAAGGCGACACCGACGCGGAGGCGGGCGAAACTGACGGCACTGAGCCCGCGAACACCGGGATCGCGACCGATGAGCCCTTTCAGGAGGTGACAGAGGACGCTCCGGACGGGACACCGGAAACACCTCAGGAGCCCGAGCAGAGCTCGCAGGCCGAGGCCGAGACTCTCAAGCGCCTGTTGCAGGAGGAACAGGCTAAAGCCGACGCGGCCCAGGCCGAGTTCGAGCGGCAGCATCGGGATGCCCTGGAAGCGCTGGCAGAGGCGAAAGCGACGGCGAAGCGGTTGCGGCTCCGCATCGCGGACGAGGAGAAGCACCGCGCCGAGGCAGAGGCGCGTGCGCGCGACGCTGAGGCATCGGCGGAAGCTGCTCGGCAGAGTCTGGAAGAAGCGGAGCAGCGTGTGGAAGCGATGACGCGTCAGCTCCGGCGGCGGGACGATGAGCTGCGGCAGTCCCGGCAGACAGCCCGCGGAGCATCGCAGGCACAGCTGCGACAGGCGAGGATCGACACGTTGCGCGTGCTCGCCGCGGTGCTCACCGAAGTAGCGGACCAGGCGATTCACGAAGACGACGAGATGGGGCCGGCAAACGCTCTGTATCGCAGGGCCTTGGCCCGCGCGGCGGAAGCGGGCGTGCTGGACATGGAAGCGCTCGGAGAAGAGACGGGCTACGACCCGGTGAGGCACCGGGCCCCGGGCGGCCCGGCGCCACGTGTGGTGGTGGAGCGTCCCGGCTTCGTGTGGCAGGGCCCGCTGGAGCCCGAACCCATCGTGCTGGAACAGGCACTCGTGCGGGGGATCGAGCAGTAATCGAAACAGTCTTTCCGCTGCTGGGGCTGAGGAGCACGGCAGCCAGGTTCCATGGAGGACATCGTTGAAGCACGACAGACCCTTGATCGGTATTGATTTCGGTACCGCAACCACCCTGGTGAGCCAGCGGCTTCCCGGTGGTGTGCCGGAAATAGTGCCGGTCGGTCGTGGCACATCCTGGATGCCGAGCGTGATCGGCGTCTCCGACGCCGGTGACCTTCTGTTCGGCGAAGACGCCGAGGCGGCGGTCGGGGCGTCGGCACTGCGATCGGTGAAGCAGTGCATCACGCTCGGACTGACACCCGATGAGCTGCCGGGCCGGGAAAAAGCCGGCGCGATCAGGCAGTCCGCCGACGAATTGATCAAACAGCTGTTGCAGCACGTGCTGCTGCGTGCCAGTGCCGCGGGAGCAGACACCGAGGACGCACACTTCCGCCTAGCCTGCCCCGCGATCTGGGACGGACCGCAGCGCAGGCGGCTCGCCACCCTGGCGAGGGCCGCGGGTGTGCCCGTTGCGGTCGGGGACATCGTCGACGAGCCTGTGGCAGCCGGACTGGCCTGGTCGGAGGGGTTGTACTGGGAACTCGGCGAGGAACGACCCGACGGAATTACCCTGGTCTTCGATTTCGGCGGGGGCACCCTGGACATCGCCGTGGTCGAGGTCACCGAGTCGCTCCAAGACGGCGCCCCCGAACTCACCGTGCTCTCGGCGCGCGGTGTAGCCAGGGCCGGTGACGATCTGGACCTTCGGATCGCCCGTGACCTGGAACGGGACTTGCAGAGGCAGGGCATCTTGGTAGACCGCATGCCGGATCCTGTCACCCTCAGGGCTTTGATTCTGGCGGCTGCCCGCCGGCTCAAAGTGCTGCTCACAGACACCCGGTACGACGAACAGGCGGTCCCGGTAGGTGGCGGATACAGCAATCTGCCCTTGCTCACCTACACGCGAGGGCGCCTGGAGGAGGCCTTCCGGCCACAGATGCTGGAAGCCCTGGAATACGTCAGGGCCGCCCTGTGCGAGGCACGGCTGCGCCGGCGCACCACGCCCGACATCGAGCGTCTGAAGCGTATGCCGCTGAAGGAACTCGCGACTGACGTGCACCATGTCCTGCTCGCCGGCGGCATGTCACAGGTGCCGCTCGTACGTCGACTCTTCGAAGAGAACTTCTCGCATGCCCGAGTGGACTTCGACAGGTCGTTGGAATCGCCGGAGCAGTCGGTTGTGACCGGCCTCGTGGTACACAATTACCACCGCCTCAATCTGCCTCGGCCCGGCTTCGACCTGGTGCTGGAGTGGGATGACGCGAGCGGGGGCCGGCACAGCGAACTGCTCTACCCGGCCTTCCAGCCCCTCTACGAGCCGCATCGGGTGGTGCGCGGCGAGGAGCTGGCCCACCGCTGGCGGGGGGCACCGGATGTTCACCGGGTCACCGACGCGCGGATCCGGGCATTGGCGGTGGACGGTGAAGCGATGGACTTCTCAGTGGAAGGCAACGCGCTGCCGTACCTGCCTGTCGTGCTCCACCCGAGGACGGCCTTCTCGCTCGTTCTGCGACTCAACGGGGAGATGGTCGTGCATGACTCGACCGCCCGGCCCATGATGTTCAGAGTGGAGAGGTGGCCCGTGCTCCGGGCGGGAGAGCAGGAGGCCATCCGCCTGACGCCGCTTCGAAAGGGCCCCCTGGTTCACCAGCGGACATCATTCACCGACGTGTACTCCCATCCATGGCAGTGACGGCCTTCGGTGGTGGTCCGCAGCTAACCCGGGCCACCACCGATCATGGACCGATCTCCATTCGCGGGGTTCGTCACTCGCCCTCGACCAGAACGAGGGCGACAGTCTCCGTGGAGAGACTGAAGCGTGCTTCCCGCTCCATTTGTGCCAGGAGGGCGTCCCGTCTGGTCTCCAGGTGTGTCGTCCGGCTTTCGTACAGGCGCCGGATGGACGGGTGGCTCACCTCGTGGGCGAGACGACGAGATCGCGAAATCTTCAACTGGAAGGTATCGCTTACCGTGGCGTGCCGGCCTTCGGCCAGTCGCGTGTTCTCGGCCTCGTAGAGCCGCTTGGTTGTGCGCTCTTGCACGGCGGCGAGATTCTGCACCTCTTCCAGGGCTTCGGTGAGCAACGTATCGATGCCGGCCGGCAAAGGTTCGTCGGCGCTGACAAGCTCGCCACGAGCGAGAGCGGTGAGCAGCGCCGTGCCGATCTCGGGCACCTCCTTCAACGTCTCGACATCGATCGCGGTGGTCCACAGTTCGCGCCGTGAGCGGGTGCCGTCCGTACGAGCCAGTCGGACCTCCACCAGATAGCAGGAGCCGGGCGGGAGGCCGGGCAGCCGTGTCCGCCCGTAGCGTAGGAGTGACTCCGGGTGCTGCTCGTACCACCACTGGGCTGTGCGCACCAATGGATGGCGGACACTGAGCAATGGTGTCCCGCTCGATGACGAGGCGCTCGCAGTCAGACTGAATTGTGTCGGCGAGCCGCTTCTCAACCTGGCCAGCAGGTCGTCGCGAGGGTGGGAGAAAGCACCCGCGTCCATTGCCTCGTACATCGCCTTGAGCAGGTCGGTGCTACCCGTCACGTCCACCAGGTCGTCATCGTCGCGGACGTCACGTAGTAGTCCGAAGCCACTGTCGGTGAGGAAGCATTCGACCAGTCCGCGAATCTCCAGGGGGCCCAGATAACGCCCCCTGCCCGGACTGGTTTCGTCGAACCCCTCGATGAGCAGGCCGTCCAGACCGGTGAGAAGAGCCTGGGCCTCGTTCAGGCGCTCCAGGTCCTTCTCGCGATCCACCTGCGCCACCGCAATCCGGTCGACCTGGCGGCGTCGCTGCTCGAGGGAGAGGTGAGGGTCCAGGACGATGCGGTGCAACTCCTTGAGGCGTCCGCGCAGGATCGGTTCCAGTTCTCCGATGGAATCCTGGAAGACTCCGATGCGTGCGTAGAGACGTTGGAAGATGTCGGTCTCGATGGTGCCCGGGACCTGCATGTTGAAGATGAAGATCTTTTCGTGCTGCTGCCCGAACCGGTCGAGCCGACCGATGCGCTGCTCAACCCGCATGGGGTTCCAGGGCAGGTCGTAGTTGACCAGGACGTTGCAGAACTCGAAGTCCAAGCCCTCGCTACCTACCTCACTCACCAGTAGAAGGTCGAAGGCGCCGGCGCGGAAGTCCTTCATGATGCGTTCTCGCTCGGCCGGTGGTGTCTTGCCGTGCATGACCCGAACCTTGAACTCGGGTGTCAGTCTCTCCGCGAGGTATTCCAGGGTGCGGGTGAAGAAGGAGAAGACCATTGCCTGCCGCATGCCCTTGGTCCGGGCGCCGAGCAGCATGTCCTTGAACCGCTCGAACTTGGTGTCCACAGGGAGGTCCCGCAGCAAGGGGCGCAGCCTCGAGAGGTCGTCGGCCTGCTCCGCCAGTTCACGGGCGAGCCTGCCGGCTGAAGAAGCAGTTGGCGTACCGCTGCTGGCTGGGGCGTCCTTGGAGTCGTCGACGACCTCCGAGTCGTAGAGGAGTTCTTCCGCAGCTTCCTCCTCGACCGGCTGGGGCGAGAAGCGCTCCCTCAGTCGCTGCTGCATGGCCGGGATACAGCTGGCCGCCTGCCGCAGCCACATCTGTGCCGCGAAGGCGGCGGCCATACCGCTGCGAGCAGCCCGCTCAAGGCACCACGCGTGCAGGTCGTCGTAGAACGCACGCTCCTGGGGAGTCCAGTGAACCGCGACGTCTTCGGCCTCTCGCGTGGCCTTGCGGTCCGGAGTGTCGGCCTTACGCGTCCGATTGATGATGCTCGCGAGGGCGTTGAGTTCGGCGATGCACCGTCGCGCCTCAGCGCGTTGCTGGGGAGGAAGTGGCTCACCGGTGCTCAAAAGTTCCCGGAGGCGGTGGAACTCCGGGCGTCGGGCAGTGATGCGGCCATACGTGGAAGTCTTGACCCGCATGAGCTGGGAGTGCAGGGCTCGAGCACCGTCCCTGGTGTCCGCCCGGCCTTCAGCGATACCGACGGCCACCGCATTCAGGTGACGGTTGGGCTCGAGCTGGTTTTCGAAGACTCTGGGCTCCGGGAAGGATGCCTCGTCCAGGAGGTGAACAAGGTTGTAGAGGTCCTGGTTGCCGAGGTTGAGCGGTGTGGCGGAGAGGAAGATCAAGGCGTCCGCCCAGTCGGCGAGCAGGGCTGCTGCGGCGTGGCTCCGACTGCTGGCATTGCGCAGGTAGTGGGCTTCGTCCACAATCACGAGGTCGAATCGAGGCTGGAGTTCGGCGAGCTCATCGAGCTGTCCCGCACGCCGGAGCCGCTCCAGCGAAACCACGCCTGCGAACGGCTCGCTGGTGTCCCCGCTGCGAAACAGCTCCACCAACTCCGCCATCCCCTCCTTGTCGAGGATGCGTAGTTGCCGGTCAAAGCGGTCACGCATTTCGTTCTGCCACTTGGTGACCAATGCGGCCGGACACACGACGAGTCCTCGGAAGTGGGTGCCGCCGCGCTGTCCCGGAGAGCGCTGGAGGTGAGTACGCTGCTCCAATTCGTTCCAGATCAAACCGGCTTCAATGGTCTTACCGAGGCCGACCTCGTCGGCGATCAGCAATCGCTGGCGGTCGGAGCTCATCAGCTTGAGCACAGGCCGAAACTGATAGGGACGGAAAACCGTGCGGCTCGACTGGTACGAGTACACGACGTCCGTGAGTGGCGTACTCAACTTGGCGAGGGTGAGTACAAGCGCTGTCCGGTCGGCTGACGCGGGTGGGCGGATGATCCAGTCCTCGGGGTCTTCCGCGCCGGGCGGAAGCTCCTCGAGATCCTCCTCGAACGCCATACGGCGGCCGCCTCTTACGTCCCGCAACCTGTAATGGACGCTTCCGTCCCGTATCGGTGTCGCCTTGACCACGGTGAACGTCTCCCGCGTGCCCGCGAGACGGACGAAGTCGCCGGGGTTGAATGCAGGCGCGGCTTTCTCGGGCGCAGCGTCGCACCACTCCTGGTACTGCTGGAGGGCCCGGTGGAGCAGGTGGTCGTCGTCTATGTCGCGGAGGCGCTTGCGCTGGGGGGCGATGCTGGCCGCCCCGTTGCTCAACGCGAAGCCCACGACTATACGGTCAGCTCGCGACTCGAATATGTAGACGCCACCGGGGAGCTGCTCATTGAGGGAGCCGCCGTCACCTGTCACAGGCACGGGATGCTGTCGTGCCTGAGGCACAGGGATACGTCCGGAGCACTCCGGGCTGTCGTAGAAGAAGTGCTGTGCTCCCTCGAGGGCGTGTGAGGCCGTCGCTTCGGCCGGGTCCCCCCAAGGGATGTACTGCAGCCGGAGCCGGTCATCGTCCAGTGGCACATCAACCGCCGTCGGACGGGATCCGCTCGATGTTTCTGCTCGCTCTCTCACCTTGTCCCCCTCCCCGACGAACACCCCACCCGAGAGCTGAATGATTCACCGCCCGCCGCTCCGGGACGACCGGTGTGGCCGCGGCTATCGGGCTGGCCAACGGGGAGGGAATCCATGTGCTGCCGGGCTTGCTGTGTGGTGCCAGAACCGCCTCCGACTAGCCGGTTTGACCCGAGCAAGACTACTCGGTGACGTCAGATGGCTGGCCTGACTTCACTACGGCCGCCGCAGCCACTCGTCGTGAACCACTACGTAGTGCCCCGCCCGTGCCGTCGTCGCAGTCCCTCCGCCAGCGGCGCCTTCGCGAAGGCGTCCGCCGCCACCCGGGCCGCGACAGTGCGGCGGACGATCCGGTCGGCCAGGGCAGGGGCGTGGTGGGCACGCCCTTCGTCACCGACTCGGGGTCGGTCAGGTCGCAGCCCACGACGGACACCGGCGCCGACCCGTCGCCGTGTCCCGAAGGCCGTCGACAGCGTCCTGCACCCGTTCGTCGGCTCCCTGTCCGACCGGGAACGCGCCCGCCGGGGGACCAGGCTGCGGCTGCTGACGGCGGGCTGAGCCCTCGCGCCCGCGTTCGTCGCTCTGTTCGCCGTCTCCAGGCCGGTGGCCGACCGGCCGTGGGCCGCCGTCTGGGTCGCCGGCTGGTCCGTCGTCACCAACGCCCTGTTCGCCGCGTACCAGGTGCCTTACAGTCCCGCTACCGGCTCGACGCCCGCTTCAAGGGGCTCCGCCGAGACGTCCCGCCTTCCCCACCAGCGCGAACCGTGCCCCCTCCGGGTCGGCCACCGTGGCGACCCGGCCGTGCGCGGTGTCGTGGGACGCGATCAGCGACTGCCCCCCGAGCGTGACGACCCGGTCCACCGCCGCGTCGGTGTCGGGCACGGTGAAGTACGTCAGCCAGTGAGGGCCCCGGTCCCGGGGGAGCGCGGTGCCGACGCCGTGGATGTCCGCGACGGGGCGGCCTTCGACGCGCAGGGTGACGTGGTCGAGCCCGTCGGCTCGGGTCGGCTCCTCCTCGTAACCGAACACCGTGGCGTAGAACTTGGCGATGTTCTCGGACTCGAAGGTCCGCAGTTCGTTCCAGGCGGGGGCGCCGGGCACACCGGAGACGGCCGTGCCGAGGTGGGCGGCGGCCTGCCAGATGCCGAAGACGGCGCCGGCGGGGTCGGAGCAGATCGCCATACGGCCGGCTTCGTCGGCGTCCAGTGGCCCCACCCCGACCGTGCCGCCGCACAGCCGTACCGTCTCGGCGGTCGCGTCGACGTCGGGCGAGGCGAGGTACGGGGTCCAGGCGACGGGGAGATGACGGTCGGGCGGCAACTGGCCGATTCCGGCCACTTCGCGCCCGTCGAGTAATGCGCGCACGTAGGAACCGAGTTGCCGGGGACCGGGCTGGAACTCCCAGCCGAACAACGCTCCGTAGAACTCCTGGGTGGCGTCCAGCGCGTGCACCATCAGGCTCACCCAGCAGGGTGTGCCGGGCGTGTGCCGGGTGTGCCTCGCGCCGTTCGGGCCGGCCGACCCCCGTGCCTCGGTCATCGTCACTCTCTCCTCGGCCGCTGGCGCCGGCCGTGTCGCTTCCGGTGTCCGGACCCCCGAGCCGATGCTCGCACCACCCTGGCCGCGCCTGTCGCGGGCGCGCCGCCGCACGGCGGCCGGCGCTCGAGGGTGCCCGGTGCGCTGATACCGCCCATTCCCGTGCGGGGGACGACGGATGTCGATCGGCTGTACAGCTTGTGCCCGATCCCGTACGCCTCGTGATCGGGCCTGTCCGGCGGGCAGATTAACCGGCGTGAGCCGTCGCGGCCACCCTGTGCGCGAGGATGGGGACCATGAACGCCATCATCTCTGCATCAGAACTGGCCACCGCCCTGGCGGGCGACGACCCGCCGGTGCTGCTCGACGTCCGCTGGCAGTTGACGCTCCCCACGGCGTCCGGTGAACCGCCGTTCGACGGCCGAGCCGCGCACGCCTCCGGGCACATCCCCGGTGCGGTCTACGTCGACCTGGACCGGGAGTTGGCGTCCGAGCCCGGCCCGCGCGGGCGTCATCCACTGCCGGACCTGGCCGAATTCGGCAGGGCTATGCGGCGGGCGGGTGTGTCCTCGACGCGTCCCGTGGTGGTGTACGACGGCGGGCAGGGCTGGGGGGCGGCCCGCGCCTGGTGGCTCCTGCGCTGGACGGGGCACCCCGACGTGCGGGTCCTGGACGGCGGGCTGACGGCCTGGCAGGGGCCGCTGGAGACGGCCGTACCGACGCCGGCGGAGGGCGACTTCGAGCCGGTGCCGTCGGCGACGGGGCTGCTCGACGCGGACGGCGCCGAAGCGCTCGCGCGGTCGGGTCTGCTGCTGGACGCGCGGGCGGGGGAGCGGTACCGCGGCGAGGTCGAGCCGATCGACCCGGTCGGGGGGCACATCCCGGGTGCCGTGTCCGCCCCGACGAACGACAACGTCGGCCCGGACGGCCGGTTCCTGCCCGCCGGTGAACTCGCCGCCCGTTTCAGGGAGCTGGGCGCCGTCGAGGGCACGGAGGTCGGTGTGTACTGCGGCTCGGGCGTGTCGGCGGCCCACGAGGCGCTGGCGCTCGCGGTGGCCGGCGTTCCCGCGGCCCTGTACGTGGGTTCGTGGTCGGAGTGGTCGGCCGACCCCACGCGACCGGTGGCCGTCGGACCGGACCCGCGGTAGCGGCAGGCCGCTCCGGCATGAGCGAGGGCCGCGTCGGTCCGACGCGGCCCTCGCTCACGGGCGTTCGACGAGCGAACGGGTCCGCTCGCTACTCCTGCTTCTTCCTGCGCGTGCCGAACACGATCTCGTCCCAGCTCGGCACGGCGGCCCGGCGGCCCGGGCGGACACCGTCCGCCTCGGCCTGACGGTCCGTGGCACCGATGAGCCGGTCGCGGTGGCTGCCGACGGAACGCGGCATGAGGACGTCCGCGTACGCGGACCCGGCCGACGCGGCGGGCGCCGGGGGCTCCTCGGCGGCCGGCTCGAGCGCGGGCTCCTCCGGGTCGGGCTCGGTGGGCCGCTCCGGGACCACCAGGTCGCCGCGGAAGCTCGGCACCGCCTCCAGCAGGCTGGTGAGCGAGTCCCGCTCCTCCGTCATCTCCTCGGCCGGCTCGGACACCTGCGCGGGCAGGCTCGGCCGCTCCAGCGCGCGCTCCAGCGAACGCTCCGGACGCTCACGCGGCAGCCGGGCGATCCGCGGCACGAACGGGAAGCTCGGCTCGGGCGCGGTGAGGTCGTCGGACTCGCCGATCAGCGAGCGCGCCTCGTCGTCGACGGCCTGGACGAGCCGCCGGGGCGGGTCGTACGTCCAGCTCGCCGAGTGCGGTTCGCCCGCCACCATGTAGACCAGCAGCACTTCCCAGGTGCCGTCGTCGCGGCGCCAGGAGTCCCACTGCACGGTGTCCTTGTCGGCGCCGCGCAGCAGCAGCCGCTCCTGGACGGCCTCGCCGAGCTGGGGCCCCGCCGCGTTCTCACCGGGGCGGCGGACGGGCGTCTTGCGGGCGCGCTCGGCCATGAAGGCGCGCTCGGCGAGCACGGGGCCCTCGAAGCGCCGCACACGGTCGACGGGGATGCCGGCGAGCTGGGCGACCTCTTCCGCGGTCGCACCGGCTCGTATACGCGCCTGGATGTCGCGGGGGCGGAGATGGCTCTCCACCTCGATCTCGATCTGGCCGAGGCGGGGACGGTCGCCGCGCACGGCGGCGCGCAGGCGTTCGTCGATCGGAAGGGTGTACTCCGTCGCGTCGGCAGCCTTCAGCACCAGCCGTGTGCCGTCATTGGAGACGGCCACGACACGCAGTTCGGGCATGGGGACCTCCCGGGTGGTGCCTGCCGACGTCACGTGCGTCGCTGCTTCCGCTAGTCGAGTGTGGCCTGCCCGGGTGCAGCCTGCCACAACCTTGCCGAGTTGCCCGGCGTGTCGGGCGTGGGCCCTGGATCGCCGTTATGGCACGGTTACCTATTCGCAACGCTAAGTGACCAACTCCGTCACCCTGTGCAACTAGCCCCCTCCCGGCGGTCCTTGAAGGCCACGGACGCCCAGGCGGGAGACCGGACCCAGGGTTCGCAACAGTACTCCATTTGGGCCACGTGCGTGGATTGGCACGCCGCCCAAGTTCTGGCAAGAAGCGTGACTCGGCCGTCCGTTGAGCAGTTCGAAGATCTTGGACGTGGCGTACTTCACGCGATGCGCAGAAACGGAGCGAATGGTTTCCGGTGGTGTGGTTGCCCCCGGTCAGGCCCCCAAAACCCGTCGCAGGTAGTCGTTCTGGAAGAGGCGGCCGGGGTCCAGCCGGTCCCGCAGTGCGGTGAACTCGCCGAAGCGCGGGTAGACCTTCGCGAAGTAGTCGGCGTCCCGCGTGTGCACCTTGCCCCAGTGCGGACGCCCCTCGTGTCCGGTGAAGATGCGCTCGGCGGCGGTGAAGTACCGCTGGTACGGGGTGCCCTTGGCCATGTGGACCGCGATGTACGCGCTGTCGCGGCCGGACGCGGTGGAGAGCGTGATGTCGTCGGCGGGGGCCGTGCGCACCTCGACGGGGAAGCTGATCCGGAGCCCCGACCCGTCGACCATGGCCTTCAGTTCGCGCAGCGTGTCCACGACGGCCGCGCGCGGGACGGCGTACTCCATCTCCACGAAGCGGACCCGGCGCGGCGATGTGAAGACCTTGTAGGGGACGTCCGTGTACGTCCGCGCCGACAGGGCCGTGCTGGAGATCCGGGCGATCGACGGGATCGCGGCGGGTGCCGCGCGGCCCGCCCACTGGGCGACCTGGAAGACGCCGTTGGAGAGGAACTCGTCCTCGAACCAGCCCTTCAGCCGGGACACCGGCTGCTCGGGGCCCGCGCTGCGGTTGTTGCGCTTGGTGTTGGTGTTGCCGGTGTGGGGGAACCAGTAGAACTCGAAGTGCTCGTTCTCGGCCCAGAGTTCGTCGAACTCGGCGAGCACCCGGCCGAACGGCATCGGTTCCTCGCGGGCCTGGAGCAGGAATATCGGCTCCACCGCGAACGTGATCGCGGTGACGACCCCGAGCGCGCCCAGGCCGATCCGGGCCGCCGCGAAGACCTCCGGGTTCTCCCGCGCGGAGCAGCTGAGGACCGAGCCGTCCGCCGTGACCAGCTCCAGGCCCCTGATCTGGGCCGCGATCGACCCTGACTCGCGGCCGGTGCCGTGGGTTCCGGTGCTGGTGGCGCCGGAGACCGTCTGCTCCATGATGTCGCCCATGTTGGTGAGGGACAGCCCCTCGCGCGCCAGCGCCATGTTGAGCCGCTTCAAGGGGGTGCCGGCTTCCACCGTGACCGTCATGGCCTCCCGGTCGATCCTCCGGATGCCGGTCAGCAGCCGCGGGCGCACCAGCACGCCGTCGGTGGCCGCGATGGACGTGAAGGAGTGGCCGCTGCCGACCGCCTTCACCTTCAGGCCGTCCTCGGCGGCCCGGCGTATCGCCTCGACCAGCTCCTCCACCGACGCCGGAGCGACCTCCCGCGCGGGGCGCGCCGCCACGTTGCCGCCCCAGTTACGCCACGTGCCGTTCTTCGCGCTCGCCGTGCTGCCCAACGGTGCCTCCCCGACGTGGCGCCGGCCTGCTGAGCCGGCGGTACCCCAGGAAACCGACCGCGACCGCGGCGGCCCCGGACACCGCCGGGACCACGTACCCGGCGTCCGCTCCGGCGGCGTCGATCACCCAGCCGGCCACGGACGAGCCGAGCGCGACCCCGACCGCGAGCCCCGTGCTCACCCAGGTCATGCCCTCGGTCAGTTGCGCGCGTGGTACGTGCTGCTCGATCAGTGACATGGTGGTGATCATCGTGGGAGCGACGGCCATGCCGGCGACGAACAGCGCCACGGCCAGAAACGGCAGGTTCCCGACCAGTAGGAGGGGGATCATACTCACGGCCATCGCGCATATGCCCAGCAACCAGCGAGGTTCGGGCGCCCCCGTGAAGCGCAGCAGCCCGAAGACCAGACCCGCCGCGCAGGAACCGGCCGCGTACAGCGCGAGCACCACGCTCGCCGCGGCCTTGTGCCCCTGCTCCTCGGCGAAGGCGACGGTGACCACGTCGACGGCGCCGAAGACCGCGCCCGTCGCCACGAACGTGCCCACGAGCACCTGCAGTCCCGGCGCGGCGAGGGCGGTGCGGCCGCCCTCGCGCTCCCGGGGGTGCGGAGCGGGCTCGGTGGCCCGCTGCGCGGTCAGCCAGAAGACGCCGACGGCCAGGAAGCAGCCGGCCAGCAGCGGCCCGGCCTCCGGGAACCACGCCGTGGACAGCCCGATGGAGATGATCGGCCCGAAGATGAAGCACACCTCGTCGATCACCGACTCGAACGAGTACGCGGTGTGCAGCTTCTCCGTCCCTCCGTAGACCGCGGCCCAGCGGGCCCGGACCATCGCCCCGACGCTGGGCACGCAGCCGATGCCGACGCAGGCCGCGAACAGCACCTGGTCCGGCCACGCGAAATGGGCCGCGAGCAGCAGCAGGGCCGCCGCGGCGAGCGAGAGCAGCGTGGCCGGGCGCAGCACCCGCCGCTGCCCGTACCGGTCGACCAGCCGGGAGACCTGGGGGCCGGCCACGGCGGCGGAGAGCGCGATGGTCGCCGACAGGGCGCCGGCCAGGCCGTAGCGCCCGGTGAGCTGCGACACCATCGTGACCACGCCGATGCCCATCATCGACAGCGGCATCCGCCCGAGGAGGCCCGCGGTGGTGAAGCGCTTGCTGCCGGGGGCGGCGAACAGGGCGCGGTAAGGGCTGGGCACGGCGGACTCCGGGCAGGGGGGAGCGGCGGACAAGGGCGGCTCGACGGACGGAAAGCCTCGATGAGCTGTACGGACGGCCGGAACAGCGTACGAGTCAGGTGACCCTAACCCACCCGTCCGGCACAGCCGGGAACCCGGTCGGCTGCCCGGTTGTCCGTACCGGGTGACAGGATCGACCCATGCCAGATCCGCGTGATGCCAGCCCCTACGACGCCCTGCTCCTGCTCTCCTTCGGCGGCCCCGAGGGCCCGGACGACGTGATCCCGTTCCTGGAGAACGTCACCCGTGGCCGGGGCATCCCCAGGGAACGCCTGAAGGAGGTCGGCGAGCACTACTTCGGCTTCGGCGGCGTGAGCCCCATCAACGCCCAGAACCGCGCCCTGCTGACCGCCCTGCGCAAGGACTTCGCCGACCACGGACTGGACCTGCCGGTCTACTGGGGCAACCGCAACTGGGCCCCGTACCTGACGGACACCCTGCGCGAGATGGCCGCCGACGGCCGCCGCCGCATCCTGGTCCTCACCACCAGCGCCTACGCCTCCTACTCGGGCTGCCGCCAGTACCGCGAGAATCTCGCCGACGCCCTGGCCGCGCTGGAGACGGAGGGCCTGGAGCTCCCGCGGATCGACAAGCTGCGGCACTACTTCAACCACCCCGGCTTCCTGGAGCCCATGATCGACGGTGTGGTCGCCTCCCTCGCCGACCTGCCCGAGGAGGTCCGGGAGGGCGCCCACATCGCCTTCTCGACCCACTCGATCCCGCTCTCCGCGGCGGACACCTCCGGCCCGGTCGAGGCCCACGGCGACGGGGGCGCGTACGTCACCCAGCACCTGGACGCGGCCCGCACGATCGCCGAGGCGGTCCGCGAGCGCACCGGCCGTGACCACCCCTGGCAGCTCGTCTACCAGTCCCGCTCCGGCGCCCCGCACATCCCGTGGCTGGAGCCCGACATCTGCGACCACCTGGAGGAGCGGCACGCGGCCGGCGTCCCCGCGGTCGTGATCGCGCCCATCGGCTTCGTCTCCGACCACATGGAGGTCCTCTACGACCTCGACACGGAGGCCAAGGCCAAGGCGGAGGCGCTGGGACTGCCGATGCGGCGCTCGGCCACCGTCGGCGACGACCCGCGCTTCGCCGCCGCCGTCCGTGACCTCGTCCTGGAGCGGGCCGCCGTCGAGCGGGCCGAGGACGTCAGGCCCTGCGCCCTCGGCGCCCTCGGCCCGAGCCACCAGCTGTGCCCGGTCGGCTGCTGCCCGGCCCGCGCCCCCAGGCCCGCGGCGGCCGGTGCCGACAGCCCCTACGCATGAGGAGCCCCGTGAGCGACGCCCAGCCCTCGGATCTGCTCGCCCTGGCCCGCGAGGCCGCCCGCCGCGCCGGTGACCTGCTGCGTGACGGGCGCCCGGCCGACCTCGCCGTCGCGGCGACCAAGTCCAGCCCGATCGACGTGGTCACCGAGATGGACATCGCGGCGGAGAAGCTGATCACCGACGTGATCTCCGGCCGCCGCCCGCAGGACGGCTTCCTCGGCGAGGAGGGCGCCGCCACCGAGGGCACCAGCGGGATCCGCTGGGTGATCGACCCCCTGGACGGCACGGTCAACTACCTCTACGGCCTGCCGACCTGGTCGGTCTCCATCGCCGCCGAGCAGGACGGCGAGACGGTCGCCGGGGTGGTCGCGGCGCCCATGCGCGGCGAGACCTATCACGCGGTGCGCGGCGGGGGAGCGTGGGCGACCGGCCCGTGGGAGGGCGAGCGCCGGCTCACCTGCCGTCCCACGGCCCCCCTCGACCAGGCCCTGGTGTCGACCGGCTTCAACTACGTGAGCGAGGTCCGCGCCCACCAGGCCGAGGTGGCCCGGCGGCTGATCCCGCTGCTGCGGGACATCCGGCGCTCGGGCTCGGCCGCGATCGACCTGTGCGACCTCGCGGCGGGCCGCCTGGACGGCTACTACGAGCGCGGGCTGAACGCCTGGGACGTCGCGGCGGGCGACCTCATCGCCCGGGAGGCGGGCGCGGTGACCGGTGGCCGTCCCGGTGAGCGCCCCTCACGCGAGCTGACGGTGGCGGCCACCCCCGGCGTCTTCGAACCCCTCCAGCGACTCCTGGAGGACTTCGGCGCCTGGCACGACTGATGCGCCGGTCCCCACGCACACGAGGGCCCCGGTGCTGGATTCACCGGGGCCCTCGTGCGTGCTGAGGCGGTCAGACGGCGGTCGCGCCGACCTCCACGCCATGCTCGGCCGCGAGGCGGCGCAGGTCGTCGAGCTCGCCCTGCTCAACCTCGACGAGGAAGTCGTCGCCCTCGTCGCGAGCCCGCGTCAGGTCGGACTCGGTCGCCTTTATGCGCTGCAGAAGTCCTGCGGTGAAAGCGTCCATGCTGCGCCCCCTCGTCCTGGGTCGTGGGTCGGTGGCACGGGGGTGTGCCGTCGGAAGGGGCGATCACGTCTCCAGTAGATGCCCAGCGCTGCCCGAGCCGGGCGGCGACGGTGCCGGACACCCACCACCACTCTGCGGAAGCGGATCATCCCGTACCGCACGTGGTGCGGCACAAGCAGAGCGTGATCGCGGGGTGTACCTGCCGTCCTCCCCCCGCCGTCTTCTTCGGAAACCTGAACCCGCGCGAAATAATCGGCATTCCTGGGCCTGCGGCCCGTTCCCCGGGATTCCCGCCCGTCACCGGCCCTCTCACCCGTCTTACCGCCGACTTATGGCCGAAAAGGGCAGGATGGAGGCCCACGGACCCGACCACACCCCTGCCCGCGCGCGCCTTGGCGCGCTACGCGGGTGGACACAGGAAGGACAAGCGACGTGCGCGTACTCGTCGTCGAGGACGAGCAACTGCTCGCCGATGCGGTGGCCACCGGACTGCGCCGGGAGGCCATGGCCGTCGACGTCGTGTACGACGGTGCGGCCGCCCTGGAGCGCATCGGCGTCAACGACTACGACGTGGTCGTCCTCGACCGCGACCTCCCCCTGGTGCACGGCGACGACGTCTGCCGCAAGATCGTCGAACTCGGCATGCCCACGCGCGTGCTGATGCTCACGGCCTCCGGCGACGTCAGCGACCGGGTCGAGGGCCTGGAGATCGGCGCCGACGACTACCTTCCCAAGCCCTTCGCCTTCAGCGAGCTGATCGCGCGCGTCCGGGCCCTCGGCCGCCGCACCAGCGTGCCGCTGCCGCCCGTCCTGGAGCGCGCCGGCATCAAGCTGGACCCCAACCGCCGCGAGGTCTTCCGCGAAGGCAAGGAGGTGCAGCTCGCCCCGAAGGAGTTCGCCGTCCTGGAGGTGCTGATGCGCAGCGAGGGAGCCGTCGTCTCCGCCGAGCAACTGCTGGAGAAGGCGTGGGACGAGAACACCGACCCGTTCACGAACGTGGTGCGGGTGACCGTCATGACCCTGCGCCGCAAGCTCGGTGAGCCGCCGGTGATCGTCACCGTGCCCGGCTCCGGCTACCGGATCTGACCGGCGATGGCAGCGACACCCGCACCGCCCGCCACGCCGCCCAAACCGACCTGGGAGCCGCGCAAGCCGGACCAGCCCTTCCCGTGGCTGCGCCCGACGATCCGCATACGGCTCACCCTGCTGTACGGCGGCATGTTCCTGATCGCCGGCATCCTGCTGCTGTCGATCATCTATCTGCTGGCCGCCCAGGCGCTGCGCTCGGGCAACGAACCGCTGTTCAAGATCGTCCAGTTCCAGAGCCTCAAGGTCACCAGCAACAACTGCCCGGGGATCGCCACCAGCGACCTGTCGCTGGCCGAGTTCAACGACGCGATCAGCGCGTGCATGGACCACGAGCGCAAGGCCGCCCTGGACAACCTCCTCAGCCGCTCGCTGCTGGCCCTGCTCGGCCTCGCCGTGATCGCCTTCGCGTTCGGCTACGCCATGGCCGGCCGTGTGCTCTCGCCGCTCGGCCGGATCACCCGCACCGCGCGCGCGGTGGCCGGCTCGGACCTGTCCCGCCGTATCGAGCTGGACGGACCGGACGACGAGCTCAAGGAGCTGGCCGACACCTTCGACGAGATGCTGGAGAGGCTCCAGCGGGCCTTCACGGCCCAGCAGCGCTTCGTCGGCAACGCCTCGCACGAGCTGCGCACCCCGCTCGCGATCAACCGGACCCTGCTGGAGGTCCACCTCTCCGATCCGGGCGCTCCCGTGGAGCTCCAGCAGCTCGGCAAGACGCTGCTGGCCACCAACGAGCGCAGCGAACAGCTCGTGGAGGGCCTGCTGCTGCTCGCCCGCAGCGACAACCAGATCATCGAGCGCAAGCCGGTGGACCTCGCGGAGGTGGCCGAGCAGGCCGTCGACCAGGTCCGCGCGGAGGCCGAGGCCAAGGGCGTGACGATCCAGGGCGAGCAGAAACCCGCGGTCATCCAGGGGAACGGCGTGCTGCTGGAGCGGATCGCGCTGAACCTGGTGCAGAACGCCGTCCGGTACAACGTGCCGGAGGGCGGCTGGGTGGAGGTCACCACCGACGTCCGGCACGGGCAGGCGGTGCTCGTCGTGACGAACACGGGTCCGGTGGTGCCGGCGTACGAGATCGACAACCTCTTCGAGCCCTTCCGGCGGCTGCGCACCGAGCGCACCGGCAGCGACAAGGGTGTGGGGCTCGGACTGTCCATCGTGCGGTCCGTGGCCCGGGCCCACGGCGGGCACATCGCGGCGGAGCCGCGCGAGGGAGGTGGTCTCCTGATGCGGGTGACGTTCCCGGTCTGAGAGCATGTGCACCGACACAGCCCGACACACGGCACTCCGAGGGCTTGTTCGCTTTGCGCGGAATTTTCACTCCGCCCCAGAAGGGAACTCGTGTGTGATCGATCACAAGGCCGGTTTTCCGGCCATCTACTGTCCGTGATCGTGTGACCGGTCGGAAAGCCGGGAAAATCCGGGTTTTCAGGGGTCCTGATCACGGGAAGTACACGGTGAGATGCCTTTGATCTGCGGCATTCGGACCGTGTACGGTCCCGTTCGCCATCCAAGCCGATCACTCTTGAGGAGTCCGGTTGGGTGTCGATTGAGTAACAGACCTTGATGTGAGGCAAAATCTCCGCCTCAGGTCGGGCACAAGTCCGGCCTCTCACGCGTTAGTGCGCTGGAGACACCACAGACACCCAGAGGGGGAGAGCGACATGGCAACGGATTACGACACCCCACGCAAGACCGACGACGACGTCGATTCGGACAGCCTGGAAGAGCTCAAGGCCAGGCGTAACGACAAGTCGACCTCCGCAGTGGACGTCGACGAGTTCGAGGCCGCAGAAGGCCTGGAGCTGCCCGGCGCGGACCTCTCGAACGAGGAGCTGGCCGTCCGGGTGCTGCCCAAGCAGCAGGACGAGTTCACCTGCATGAGCTGCTTCCTGGTGCACCACCGCAGCCAGCTGGCCCGCGAGAAGAACGGCCAGCCGATCTGCCGCGACTGCGACTGAGGACGGGTCGGGCATGACCGGCTCGACCCCTCCTCGGAAGCGCCGCTTCCTGCGGGGAGCGGACCCCGGGCCGTCCGACGGCCCGCACGGCGCGCGTGACGGCGAGCGGGGCTCACCCGACGAGGGAGCCTCGCTCGATCCGGCGTCCGCCGTGGCCGTGCCCGCCCCGGTGCGGGCTCCCGCCACCCGGCGCCGGGCGGCGGTGATGCGGGAGAGGGCCGCGCAAGGCGTCCGCAAGAGCGGCAGCCACGCCAGAGCCGGCCTCGGCTACCTCGCCGACCGCCTCATCGAGTACGCCCCGCGCATCCCCGTACGCGACCTCGCGACGCTGCGCCGCCAGTTCCCGAACCTCGGCCCGGAGCAGATCGCGGACAAGCTCGTGACGGGCGCCGCGAACGCCAGTTCCACGGTCGGGGCGGGCGTCGGCGCCGCGGCGATGCTCCCGGTACCGCCCGCGATGCCCACCGAACTGGCCGCCGAGATCACCGGCGTGGCCGCGATCGAGCTGAAGCTGATCGCCGAACTGCACGAGGTGTACGGCGTACGCCCGCCCGGAAACCTCCGCGAGCGCAGCACCGCCTATCTGTCCTCGTGGACCGAGGAACGCGGCATCGACCCCCTCAAGCCCGTCACGATCAACGCGGCGCTGGGCGGGCAGATGAAACGCGAACTGCGTCAGCAGATCATGAAGCGCATGGTGCGCAACCTGCCGAACCTGATGCCCTTCATGGTCGGCGCCGCCGTGGGCGCGGTCATGAACCGCCGGGACACCAGGAAACTCGCGGCGCGCGTCCGCGCCGACCTGCGCAAGGTGCAGGTGCCCTGGGAGGACCTGCCGCAGCTGCCGCCGCTGGAGCGCCCGGCGGAGCCCCTGGACCTGGACGAGATCCTGCCCGGGCACGGCCACAAGGGGCTGGGCGGCGGAGGCTGAGACCCCGCTGCGGCCGGGCCCGTCCCCGGCCGGTCAAAGTTCCGCCCTGCCGGAGGCAAAATCTAGACCGCGGCCCGGGCCGCCCGGATCGCGTCCGCCAGCCGCTCCGGCTCCCGCGTCGACAGGTACAGGTACGGCGTCGGGTCCTCGGGGTCGGTGACCTCCACGCGCAGGGCCGTCGGGATGTAGGCCCGCAGCAGCAGGAAGGCGCGGGTGTCGGCCTTGTACGTCCGCCAGGCGCGCGCCTCCTCGCGGTCCAGGATCTGCGCCTCGCCCAGTGCCCGAACCGGGATCCGCGCGTCGCCCGCGATCAGCGAGTCGCCCACCACACGGATGCGGGCCGAGCCGTAGGAGCTGGCGACGACCGCCGCCGCGGCGGTGCCGCCGACCAGGCCGGCCAGCATCGGCAGGGTGCCGAACGGCAGCAGGATCAGGGCCAGCGAGAGCCCCACCAGGAACGAGACCAGCCACCAGGAGCGCGGGGCGGTGAGACGTTCTTCGTACGGGGTGGCGGAGAGCTGCATGGATCCAAGCTTGGCACGGTGTCGGGACTCGGCCGACGCGCGGGTAAGGTCTGCGCTCGTGAGAGGTACTTCCCCAGCTCTTCAGCCTCCGGCCGGCGCCGTGAAACCCGTCCGGCACCCGGAGGCGCCCGCGCCCGGCGAACTCCTGGGCCCGCACTACGGCGAGTGTTTCGGCTGCGGCGGCGAGCAGCCTCACGGACTGCACCTGGAGGCACGGGCCGGGGACGGCGTCAGCATCACCGCCGAGTTCACCGTGCAGCCCGCCCACCAGGGCGCCCCCGGCCTCGCGCACGGCGGCGTGCTCGCCACCGCCCTCGACGAGACCCTCGGCTCGCTGAACTGGCTGCTGCGCACGATCGCGGTGACCGGGCGCCTGGAGACCGACTTCGTGCGGCCCGTCCCGGTCGGCACGGTCCTGCATCTGGAGGCCGAGGTGACGGCGGTCGCCGGCCGCAAGATCTACTCCACCGCCACCGGGCGGATCGGCGGGCCCGACGGCCCCGTGGCGGTCCGCGCCGACGCCCTCTTCGTGGAGGTCAAGGTCGACCACTTCATCGACAACGGGCGCCCGGAGGAGATCCGGGCCGCGATGGACGACCCGGACCAGGTGCGCCGGGCCCGCGCCTTCGAGGTGAACCCGTGAGCCGTGCTCCCCTGGACGTCCTCATCCGGCGCGTCGATCCGGACGTGCCGCTCCCGGCGTATGCGCACCCCGGGGACGCGGGCGCCGACCTGCGGACCACGGAGAGCCGCGAGCTGGAGCCGGGGGAGCGGGCCGTGCTGCCCACCGGGGTGTCCATCGCCCTGCCCGAGGGGTATGCGGCGTTCGTGCACCCCCGCTCCGGGCTCGCCGCCCGCCTCGGTGTCGCCCTCGTGAATGCCCCGGGGACGGTTGATGCCGGGTACCGTGGGGAGATCAAGGTGATCGTGGTGAATCTCGACCCGCGCGAGTCCGTGCGGTTCGAGCGCTTCGACCGGATTGCCCAACTGGTTGTCCAGCAGGTCGAGAGGGTTCGCTTCCGGGAGGTGGCGGAGCTTCCCGATTCGGCACGGGCCGAGGGGGGCTTCGGGTCCACCGGCGGTCATGCCGAGGTGGGCGGCGAAAGCGCCACAAGCGATACAGGCGATGGGGCCGCCGTTGGCGGCGCTACGGGTGGGAATCGATACGCTTCGGTCGTATCCGACCGGGAAGGACAGTGACGTGTTCGGACGTCGCAAGAAGAAGGGTGCCGCCGAGGACGCGGCCGGCGAGCCCGAGCAGGTCGTCGACATCGACACTGAGGCGGACGACGACGGCACGCGCGAGCGCGTACGGCTCGAGCCGGGACCGCGTCCCGACGGGCCGTGGGACAGCTCCGAGGTGAGGGACCCCGGCGAGGGCCGGGTGGACCTGGGCGGCCTGTTCGTACCGGGTGTCGACGGCATGGAGCTGCGGGTGGAGGTCGCGGGCGACGCCATCGTCGCGGCGACCGTCGTGCTGGGCGACAGCGCCATCCAGCTGCAGGCCTTCGCCGCCCCCAAGCGCGAGGGCATCTGGGGCGAGGTGCGCGAGGAGATCGGCTCGGGCATCACCCAGCAGGGTGGCATCGTCGACGAGGTCGAGGGTCCGCTCGGCTGGGAGCTGCGGGCCCAGGTGCCGGTGCAGCTGCCGGACGGCACGGGTGGTTTCCAGGTCGTGCGGTTCGTCGGTGTGGACGGCCCCCGCTGGTTCCTGCGCGGGGTGATCTCGGGCCAGGGCGCGGTGCAGCCGCAGGCGGCCGGCCTGCTCGAGCAGATCTTCCGGGACACGGTCGTCGTCCGTGGTGAGGGCCCGATGGCCCCGCGCGACCCGATCGTCCTCAAGCTGCCCGACGACGCGCAGATGGTCCCCGAAGGGGTCCAGCAGGAGGAGGCGGGTTCGCGCTTCTCCGGCGGCATGGGCCAGCTCCAGCGCGGACCGGAGATCACCGAGGTCCGCTGAGCCGTGGATCGATCCAGGGCCGTACCCCGCCGGGTGCGGCCCTTTCCCATGCGTGAACCCTTGACGCCTCATTGGTCTGTACCTACCGTCTCGGCTCAGCGCGCCTGTTCATAAAGGCGCTTGACGTTCACATACGAGAACGGAAGGCCCCCCACGCATGCGCAGAACCGCTCTCCTCGCCGTCGCCGCCGCCCTGCTCGCCGCCGCCCTCGTCCGGCCCGCCGGCGCCGCCCCCACGACCTTCGCCCACCCCGGAGTCACCGTCTCCAAGGCCCAGTTGGACTTCGCCCGCTCCCAGGTCCAGGCCGGCGCCCAGCCCTGGAAGGGCGCCTTCGACCGGATGATGGCGAGCAGGTACGCGGACCTGAACCGCGCCCCCAAGCCCCGTGCCGTCGTCGAGTGCGGCTCGTACTCGAACCCCAACAACGGCTGCACCGACGAGCGCGAGGACGCCATCGCCGCCTACACCCAGGCCGTCGCCTGGTACATCACCCGCGACGAACGGCACGCCCGCAAGGCCATCGAGCTCATGGACGCCTGGTCCGCGGTGATCAGGGACCACACGAACAGCAACGCGCCCCTCCAGACCGGCTGGGCCGGCTCCTCCTGGCCCAGGGCCGCCGAGATCATCAAGTACACCTACGGCGGGGGCTGGGCGAACTCCGGCCGCTTCGCCACGATGCTGCGCACCGTCTACCTGCCCGAGATCATCAACGGCTCCAACTCCAACGGGAACTGGGAGCTGTCGATGATGGAGGCCGCCGTCGGCATCTCCGTCTTCCTGGAGGACAAGGCCTCCTACGACAAGGCCATGGCGAAGTTCCGCACCCGCACCGCCGCGTACGTCTACCTGGCCTCCGACGGCGATCTGCCGAAGACGGTGCCCGGCCAGAACCTGGACACCCGCCAGAAGATCGTCGACTACTGGCAGGGGCAGGGCACCTTCGTCACCGGTCTCACCCAGGAGACCTGCCGCGACCTCACCCACACCGGATACGGCGTCTCCGCGATCTCCCACGTCGCCGAGACCAGCCGCATCCAGGGCCAGGACCTCTACGGCACCGACGTCGGCGAGCGGCTGCGGCACGCGCTCGGCTTCCAGGCCAAGTACGAGCTCGGCGCCGCCGTGCCGAGCTGGCTGTGCGGCGGCTCGCTCCACCTCGGGCTCGGCCCCGTCACCGAGGTCGGGCACAACGCCCTGGCCAACCGCCTCGGCCACGCCATGACCAACACCGAGACGCTGAACCAGCGCAACCGCCCCTCCGGCACCAACAACCTCTTCGTCGCCTGGGAGACCCTCACCCACGGAGACAACCCGGCCTGACCACCCCCCACGGGTGACGGCGGTGGCGTCAGGGTTGCGTCAAAGACGCCGCCGCCGTCTCACCCGGTCCCCTTTGTCGCGATTGCGGGTCGTAGGGTCGACGCTGCGCAGGCACCTTCGACCGGAACACAATGAGGACCATGGGACGCGGCAGGCTTCGGATCCACCTCGGTGCGGCACCTGGCGTCGGCAAGACCTACGCCATGCTCGCCGAAGCGCACCGCCGCGTCGAGCGGGGCACGGACTGCGTCGTCGCCGTCGTGGAGCACCACGGCCGGCCCCGCACCGAGGTCCTGCTGCACGGCCTGGAGCAGGTGGAGCGCCGGCGGCTGGAGTACCGGGGCGGCACCTTCACGGAGATGGACGTCGACGCCGTCCTCGCCCGCCGCCCCGAGGTGGCCCTCGTGGACGAACTGGCCCACACCAACATCCCCGGCTCCCGCAACACCAAGCGCTGGCAGGACGTCGAGGAACTCCTCGCGGCCGGCATCGACGTCATCTCGACGGTCAACATCCAGCACCTGGAGTCCCTGGGCGACGTCGTGGAGTCCATCACCGGGGTACGGCAGCAGGAGACCGTGCCGGACGAGGTGGTGCGCCGCGCCGACCAGATCGAACTCGTCGACATGTCGCCCGAGGCGCTGCGGCGGCGCATGGCGCACGGCAACATCTACCGGCCCGACAAGGTCGACGCGGCCCTGTCCAACTACTTCCGCCCCGGCAACCTCACCGCGCTGCGCGAGCTCGCCCTGCTGTGGGTGGCCGACCGGGTCGACGCCCATCTGCAGCAGTACCGCGCCGAGCACCACGTGTCGGCGATCTGGGGGTCCCGGGAGCGGATCGTCGTCGGACTCACCGGCGGCCCCGAGGGGCGCACCCTGGTCCGGCGCGCGGTGCGGCTGGCGGAGAAGGGGGCCGGCGGCGAGGTGCTGGCCGTCTACGTCGCCCGCAGCGACGGCCTCACCTCCGGCTCGCCCAAGGAGCTGGCACTCCAGCGGACCCTCGTGGAGGATCTCGGCGGCACCTTCCACCACGTCGTCGGCGACGACGTCCCCGCGGCGCTCCTGGCCTTCGCGCGCGGCGTCAACGCCACGCAGATAGTCCTCGGCTCGTCCCGCCGCAAGACCTGGCAGTACGTCCTCGGGCCCGGCGTGGGCGCCACGGTCGCCCGGGAGTCAGGACCCGACCTCGACGTGCACATCGTCACGCACGACGAGGTCGCCAAGGGCCGCGGGCTGCCCGTCGCGCGGGGCGCCCGCCTGGGCCGGTGGCGGACCGTGTGGGGCTGGCTCGCCGCGATCGGCGGGCCGGTGCTGCTCACCATGCTGCTGTCGAACGTCGACGTCGAGCTCGGCCTCGCCAACGACATGCTGCTGTTCCTGACCCTGACGGTCGCGGCGGCCCTGATCGGCGGGCTCTGTCCGGCGCTCGCCTCCGCCGCCGTCGGCTCCCTGCTGCTCAACTGGTTCTTCACCCCGCCGCTGCACCGCATCTCGATCGCCGACCCCAAGAACCTGCTCGCCCTGCTGATCTTCGTGTGCGTGGCGGTCGCGGTCGCCTCCGTGGTCGACCTCGCGGCCCGCCGCACCCACCAGGCGGCCCGGCTGCGGGCCGAGTCGGAGATCCTGTCGTTCCTCGCCGGCAGCGTGCTGCGCGGCGAGACCGGCCTCGAGGAGCTGCTGGAACGGGTCCGGGAGACCTTCGGCATGGAGTCCGCGGCGCTGCTCGAACGGGAGGACGACGTGGCCCCCTGGACCTGTGCGGGCCGCGCCGGCGCGGGACCGGCCCTGAGCCGGCCCGAGGACGCCGACGTCGACGTCCCCGTCGGCGACCACATGGCGCTCGCCCTGACCGGCCGGGTGCTGCCTGCCGAGGACCGGCGCGTCCTGGCCGCCTTCGCCGCGCAGTCCGCGGTCGTCCTGGACCGCCAGCGGCTCCAGCGTGAGGCCGACCAGGCCAAGGAGCTCGCCGAGGGCAACCGCATCCGCACGGCGCTCCTGGCGGCCGTCAGCCACGATCTGCGCACCCCCCTCGCCGGCATCAAGGCGGCGGTGTCCTCGCTGCGTTCCGACGACGTGGCCTGGTCGCCCGAGGACGAGGCCGAGCTGCTGGCCGGCATCGAGGAGGGCGCCGACCGGCTGGACCACCTCGTCGGGAACCTGCTGGACATGTCCCGGCTCCAGACCGGCACGGTCACCCCGCTGATCAGGGAGATCGACCTCGACGAGGTGGTGCCGATGGCGCTCGGCGGGGTGCCCGAGGGCAGCGTCGACCTGGACGTGCCGGAGACGCTCCCGATGGTCGCCGTCGACCCCGGCCTGCTGGAGCGCTCGGTGGCCAACCTCGTCGAGAACGCCGTCAAGTACAGCCCCCGTGACGGCAGGGTCCTGGTGGCCGCCAGCGCCCTGGCGGACCGGGTGGAGGTCCGGGTGGTCGACCGCGGGCCCGGAGTCCCGGACGCGGCCAAGGAGCGCATCTTCGAGCCCTTCCAGCGGTACGGCGACGCCCCGCGCGGCGCCGGGGTCGGTCTGGGCCTCGCGGTCGCCCGAGGTTTCGCCGAGGCCATGAACGGCACCCTGGGCGTGGAGGACACCCCTGGCGGCGGTCTCACCATGGTTCTCACCCTGCGGGCCGCCGGAGCGGGGCCCGGCCCCGTCCGCCCCGACGTACGACCCGAAAGGCAGACCGCATGACCCGGGTACTCGTGGTGGACGACGAGCCGCAGATCGTGCGCGCCCTCGTGATCAACCTCAAGGCCCGCCACTACGAGGTCGACGCGGCCCACGACGGGGCCACCGCCCTCGCCCTCGCCGCCGCCCGGCACCCCGACGTCGTCGTCCTCGACCTCGGGCTGCCCGACATGGACGGCGTGGAGGTGATCCGCGGTCTGCGCGGCTGGACCCGGGTGCCGATCCTGGTGCTGTCCGCCCGGCACTCCTCCGACGAGAAGGTCGAGGCGCTGGACGCGGGCGCCGACGACTACGTCACCAAGCCCTTCGGCATGGACGAGCTGCTGGCCCGGCTGCGGGCCGCCGTCCGCCGGGCCGAGCCCACCGGGGGCGGCGAGGACGACGTGATCGTGGAGACCGACGAGTTCACCGTCGACCTCGCCGCGAAGAAGGTCAACCGCGGCGGGCGGGACGTACGCCTCACGCCCACCGAATGGCATCTCCTCGAAGTGCTGGTCCGCAGCACCGGCCGGCTCGTCAGCCAGAAACAGCTGCTCCAGGAGGTCTGGGGCCCGTCCTACGGGACGGAGACCAACTATCTGCGGGTGTACATGGCCCAGCTGCGCAGAAAGCTCGAGGCGGACCCCTCCCACCCGAAGCACTTCGTCACCGAGCCGGGGATGGGCTATCGGTTCGAGAAGTGAGGCCCGGTACGCTTCAAGACATGACTGCTGTTCCTCGTTCGGAAAAGGCGGTGGGCCGGTTCCGGCGCATGCTCGACCGGCTCTCCTCGTCGCAGGAGGACCTGGAGTCCGAGGAGCTGCGTGAGGACGCCGAGACCGCCGGATGCACCAAGATCGGTGACTGCCGGGACCGCCAGATCGTGACGGTTACTGGTACCTTGCGCACGGTCACCCTGCGGCCGCGCGCCGGAGTCCCGGCCTTGGAGGCCGAGCTGTTCGACGGCACGGCCGCGCTGGACGTGGTGTGGCTCGGCAGGCGCTCCATAGTCGGCATAGAGCCCGGGCGCCGGCTGATCGCCTCCGGCAGGATCGCCATGAGCCGGGGCCGCCGGGTGCTGTTCAACCCGAAATACGAACTGAGACCCCTCGGACGGGAGTAGCCGGTGACGTCGCTCGACAAGCCGACCGAAGACACCACCGCAGACGCCGGGCACGACTCCCGCGCGGTGACGGAGGCCGCGCTGTTCGAGGCCTTCGGCGGCATGCGCGGCATGATCGAGACGGTCCTGCCGGGCCTGCTCTTCGTCACGATCTACACGATCAACAAGAACCTGCACATGGCGGCCATCGCCGCCCTCGCGGTGTCCGTCGTGCTGGTCGTGGTGCGCCTGGTGACCCGGGACACGGTCAAGCACGCGTTCAGCGGTGTCTTCGGTGTGGCCTTCGGTGTCGTCTTCGCGATGATGACGGGCAACGCCAAGGACTTCTACCTGCCCGGCATGCTCTACACGCTGGGCCTCGCCCTCGCCTACATCATCACGACGCTGTGCGGCGTCCCCCTGATCGGGCTGATCCTCGGGCCGGTGTTCAAGGAGAACCTCTCCTGGCGCACCCGCAACCCCGGCCGCAAGAAGGCGTACTCCAAGGCCAGCTACGCCTGGGGCCTGATCCTGCTCGCCAAGTGCGCGATCCTCTTCCCGCTGTACTGGTGGGCCGACACCACCCAGCTGGGCTGGGTGCTGGTCGCCCTGAAGATCCCGCCGTTCCTGCTGGCCGTCTGGCTGACCTGGGTGTTCCTGGCGAAGGCCCCGGCGCCGATCGACGTCTTCGCGGAGATGGAGGCGGCGGAGAAGGCCGAGGAGGAGCGCCGGGCCGCGACGGCCGCCGAGACCGGGGAGACCACCGGCGGACGGCACCGCCGCGACGTCTGAGCTCCCTCGGACCGAGACGACGGAGGGCGCCCCGCATCCGCGGGGCCACCGAATGGCATCTCCTCGAAGT
>NZ_JBHTWG010000011.1:189036-189726 GCF_042792555.1 Streptomyces sp. NPDC056628 | reverse complement strand
GTTGATAGGCCGGATCTGGAAGCACGGTAACGTGTGGAGGTGACCGGTACTAATAGGCCGAGGGCTTGTCCTCAGTTGCTCGCGTCCACTGTGTTAGTTCTGAGGCAACGACCGTTGCCGGTTTCTTGAGCAGAACACATAACTACAGAGTGTGCTTGTTCGCTCGAAACCATTAGGGTTTCGGTGGTCATAGCGTGAGGGAAACGCCCGGTTACATTTCGAACCCGGAAGCTAAGCCTTACAGCGCCGATGGTACTGCAGGGGGGACCCTGTGGGAGAGTAGGACACCGCCGAACAATCTTTGGGAAGGACCCCTGGTCACCAGCGTTCAGCTGGGACCAGGGGTCCTTTTGTTTTTACAATGCTTGTGGTACCGAAGACAGGAGTCACCCATGTCCACCAACTCTCCCGACGATCGACCGGAGCGCGACCAGCGGCGACGGGACAGTGGTGACCGTGGTGGTTACCGAGGTGACCGTGGTGATCGTGGCGGCTTCCGGCGGGACAACGACCGCCGTGACGACCGGGGTGACCGCCGTGACGACCGGGGTGACCGCGGCGGGTTCCGTCGCGACGACCGGGACCGTGGGTTCCGCCGCGATGACAACCGCGGCGGGGGCAGCAGCAGTAGCGGCGGCGGCTACGGCCGGCGTGACGACCGTCGCGATGATCGCCGTGACGACCGCAGGG